>DWYZ01000012.1 GCA_019118425.1 Candidatus Blautia faecavium
AAAAACCCCGGAAACCGCGTAGTTCCGGGGTTTTTGACCACTTTTGATAAAGTTTAGCGCTTGCTGAACTGCGGAGCGCGACGGGCAGCCTTGAGGCCGTACTTCTTACGCTCTTTCATTCTCGGGTCACGGGTCAGGTAACCTGCGGACTTAAGAGTCGGTCTATATTCATTATCTGCCTGAAGAAGAGCTCTTGCAATACCATGACGAATGGCACCTGCCTGTCCGGTAGTTCCACCGCCGTGTACATTTACAAGAACGTCAAATTTATCAGCAGTCTCCGTTGCAACCAGAGGCTGACGAATGATCACCTTCAGAGTCTCCATTCCGAAGTACTCATCAATGTCCCTTTTATTTACAGTAATCTTACCGGTTCCCGGCATTAAATATACTCTAGCGATTGATTTTTTTCTTCTTCCTGTTCCGTAATATCTTTCTGTAGCCAATGTTCCTTACCTCCTTCTTAGAATGTCAGCACTTCCGGCTTCTGAGCCTGATGCTTGTGATCCGGTCCAGTATATACAAAAAGCTTCTTGTACATCTGTCTTCCCAGGGGTCCCTTCGGGAGCATGCCCTTAACTGCCAGTTCCACTACTCTTTCCGGCTTCTTAGCCATCATCTCGCGCAGGGTGGTCTCTTTCATTCCGCCTACGTACTCAGAATGTCTGTAGTAGATCTTCTGATCCAGTTTCTTACCGGTTACACTGACTTTCTCAGCATTTACAATAATTACATAATCGCCTGTATCAAAATGAGGTGTAAACGTTGGCTTATTTTTTCCTCTTAAAATTTTTGCAACTTCTGAAGATAAACGACCCAGTGTCATATCTGTAGCATCGACTACATACCATTTTCTCTCAATCGTCGCCGGGCTGGCCATATAAGTTTTCATCGGTTTTCCTCCTTAGATCCTGTTCAACTGCACGGGCAAACAGAGGCTTATTTCCATCCACCCAATCTTTTCCAATACGGAAAATTTATGAAGAAAATGCTCTACCGGGGCTATGGCTCAAGCATTTCACATACTTTGTCACATTGAGATATTATATTACACCCGCCCAGACGTGTCAACCGTTTTTTTCCTGTAAACCCGGGGATTTTTTGCTGTTGTCTTCTCCTCCCACGGCAGCAGACAGAAATCCATGAAAATCTGCTGAATATCGGCAATTTTATGCCAGAAACCTGCAGATCACCTCTGCCGCAGCCTCAGCATTGGAATACAAACACGGATGTCCCCCTTCAGGAAACATACAGATTTCTCCAGCTGTCTCTGATGCTATAGCCTCATACTCTTCTCGCAGATTCTTTCTGGTCATATTATCTTTGAGACTCCCTATTAATAGCAGGGGTACTTTCAATTCCGACAGCGGCTTTATAAACAGCGGTATTTTCTTCCTGGCACACTTTATGAGAGCTTCTGTATCCCTGTCTACTACCTGTTCCCAGTCCCTGCCCTGGCACCACTCATAAAATCCGGATGCCTGTATGTCCTTTTTGGCGTTTTTCCTCTCCGCGATCAGATTCTTGGCAAAACCATCCGCCAGCGTTCTTCCGTCAAAACTGTCTGCCACAATCTTTTTCACCAAATCCGGCCTCATAAGTCCCGCGTTTATGGCCGCCCACGCGCCTCCGCTGCATCCCACGATTCCTGCTTTTCCGCAATCCAGATGCTCCAGCAAAGCTATGGTCTGTCTCGCTTCATCCTGCCACAGATCTTCCGGAAATCTGTCTGTCCGTTCTGATCTTCCATTACCCAGAAAATCCATCCGTATAATTTCGAAGCTTTCTTCATACAGCGGCAAGAGGGGCTCAAACATTTTTGAGGATGCCGTATTCCCGTGCAGAAATACTACCGGTTCACCTTTCCCCCTTTTTTCAAAATAAATTCTTTTGGACTGATAATAAAAATATGACATTTTGCCTCCTAATCTCTCTGTTCATGCATTTTATCCTTCTCTATCCTGCCGGATTCCATATGAATCCCATTTCTAAAATGAGCCTAAACGCCTGAGACAAGATTTCAGATAAAATGTCTCTTCGCCTTGTCGGCACACTCCGTCTGTACCGAAAAGGATTCTGCAGTGTCCGATCAGCAGGGCCGTCATATTCAAAGCCCTGCTGCTATCTCTCTTCTCTCCAAATTCCCATTCGTTTATCCTCCGTTTCTGAACATAGTGTTTTCGTTGTAATATAAAACATGATTTTAAGGCTACAAACTTAAATATCTGAGACATTCTTTCTGCCAGTCCGCAGTTACCAGGCAAGGGACTGCAGACCTTTATCATAAATGGTATAGAAGCAATTTCATATTTGTAATTACGCAGATTTACCTGTATACAAAAATTTGACAAAAGCAATAGCAATATACATAACAAGACCACTCATATGCATAAAATAACTAAATTTTCAAATCCGACATTCGGATCTCCATATAATCTTCAGTCTTCTTTTCCTCCCTTTCAAATTTCTTTGAAACCACTGTCATCAAAGCATCAATAACCGCAGTTTCACATAAT
>DWYZ01000075.1 GCA_019118425.1 Candidatus Blautia faecavium
GCAGTTGTTCCATGGAGAAAATATCTTGTACACTTCCGTATTCAATTATCTCTCCTGCATACATTACAGCAACTTTCTCACAAGTCTGCGCTACAATTCCAAGATCGTGAGTCACAAGGATCATTGCAGTGTTTAAACGTTTCTGCAGCTCATTGATCAGCCCCAGCATCTGCGCCTGGATGGTAACATCCAGCGCTGTGGTCGGTTCATCCGCAAGGATCAGCTTTGGCTCGCAAACCAAGGCTATGGCAATCACAATTCTCTGCTTCATTCCGCCCGAAAATTCATGGGGATACTCATTTTTCCGCTCCGCCGGTATGCCCACCAGCTCCATGATGTCGTCTACGGCTTTCTCAAGCTCCTCTTTATCCGCTTTTTTCTTATGGGTCTTCAGGACCTCCATAATCTGATCTCCCACTGTCATAACAGGGTTTAAGCTGGACATCGGATCCTGGAAAATCATAGATACCGTATTCCCCCGCAGGCTCCTCATCTCATCTTCTGAAAGCTCCAAAATATTACGGCCATCTAAAACAATACTGCCTTCCGTGATTTTGCCTATTCCCTCAGGCAGCAGACGCATTATACTTAACGCCGTGGTGGTTTTTCCCGCGCCGGTCTCTCCCACAAGTCCCATTGTCTCTCCGTAATTCAGCGAAAGGCTCAGACCGTCAACTGCATAAACCTCCTCTATCTCGGTGTCATAATTTACACTTAAATTTTTAATTTCAAGAAGTTTTGATCCCATAACCTCTAGCTTTCCTTTCCTTTTTCTTCCTCAGCGTCCCGCGAAGCTTCGGATCCAGCGCGTCCCTGAGGGCATCTCCGACCATGTTAAAGCAAAGCACTACGATCATGATACATATTCCGGGCGCTATGGCGATAATCGGATTTGAACTCATATAGGTATATCCGTCATTAACCATTCCGCCCCAGCTTGCGGTGGGCGGGTTGATCCCCATTCCCAGAAAGCTCAGCGATGCTTCGCACAAAATCGCATTTCCAAGATTCATGGTCATCAGCACAATATTAGAAGAGACACAGTTGGGAAAGATGTGGGTAACCGCAATCCGCAGCTTTGAGGCGCCGCACAGCTTTGCCGCTGTCACATAATCCATCTGACGTACAGTCAAAACCTGCCCTCTGGTTACCCTCGCATACAGAGGGATCATACAGATACTGATGGCCAGACAGAGATTTCCCAGGCCCTTGCCAAAAATACTGCCAAGGAATAATGCCATTATAATCATAGGAATAGACATCATGGCGTCCATAATCCGCATAATCACGGAATCTACAATGCCCCCCGCTATCCCAGCGGTCATACCCAGCGCCATACCTGCCGCGCCCGCAAGAAAAACAGATACCAGTCCTACGGTGAAAGAAATCCGTCCCCCATATATAATTCTGGAAAAGACATCCCGGCCCGTAACGTCTGTTCCTAAAATATGCTGCGGAGAAATCCCCTGCAGGCGGCTGATCAGATCTTGGGCGTATGGGTCATGCGGTGCAATGAGCGGAGCGAAGACTGCCGCCAGAATCATGATCAATAATACTGGGTAGTGTAAAAAAGTTTGTGTCTTTGGAAGAAAATGACTCCTTTTTGGTAAGAATTACGATATGAAAATTCTTATCGAAAAGGAGTATTTTTATGCCGGTAGCTAAGGAACAGATTCGACAGATTATTGCTGATAACAACTTATCCAGTGTTGCTGATGTCTATTCCCTCCTCAAGGACAGTTTTAAGGATATCCTCCAGGAGCTGATGGAAGCGGAACTCGATGCCTCCCTCGGTTATGAAAAGAATCAGAAAGGGGATTCCCTTTCCTCTAACAAAAGGAACGGCCATTCCCAGAAAACCCTGAAAAGCCAGTATGGAGAGTTCCAGATTGACGTCCCCAGAGACCGCAACGGGGAATTCGAGCCGAAGCTCATCCCCAAATACCAGCGGGATATCTCCGGCATTGAGGATAAGGTGATCTCCCTTTATTCCAGAGGCCTCAGCACCAGGGATATCCATGACCAGCTTCAGGACCTCTATGGGATTGAACTGTCCGCTGAAATGGTCAGTAAGATCACAGACCGGATCCTCCCTGAAATCAAAGAGTGGCAGTCCCGTCCCCTCAATCCCATCTACCCTTTTGTCTTTATGGACTGTATCCATTACAAGGTCAGGGAGGAGGGCAGGATCCTCAGCCGGGCCGCTTATGTGGTGCTGGGCGTTACAACGGAAGGCTATAAGGAAATCCTCAGCATCACTGTAGGAGCCAATGAAACCTCAAAGTTCTGGCTGGGGATGCTCAATGACCTGAAGAACCGCGGCGTGCAGGATGTCCTGTTTTTCTGTGTGGACGGACTGCCGGGATTTAAGGACGCGATCCAGGCCGTATACCCGCAGGCACAGATCCAGCGGTGCGTCATCCACATGCTGCGCAATTCCTTCAAGTATGTGAATTACAATGACCTTAAGAAATTTTCCTCTGATTTCAAAGCGGTATATAATGCCCCGACAGAGGCAGCAGCCCTGGCAGAGCTGGAGGCAGTGAAGGAAAAATGGGGAAAGAAGTACCCATACGCGGTCAGTAACTGGGAAAACAACTGGGAGGATGTCAGTTCCTTTTTCCAGTTTTCAGGGGACATCCGCCGGATCATGTATACCACAAACATCATAGAAGGGCTGAACCGCCAGTACCGGAAGGTAACAAAAACAAAGAGTGTATTCCCGAGCGACAGCGCGCTGGAGAAAATGCTGTATCTGGCGAGCGGAAATGTGACAAAGAAATGGACGCAGAGATACCGGAACTGGGACCAGGTGCTCAGCCAGCTGATTCTTCTGTACCCGGAACGTCTTACACCGTATCTGTAAAGGAAGAAAAAGCAATAAAAGCCGGGACAGCGTTTTATAGGCATAAGCAGCTGTTCCGGCTCTGTAATACAGACATTTACAGTATAGCCGGGAAAGCCCGTTTTAAACCTAAAGTACGGGAAATGGTTTTGGCTTCTGTAAATGTCTAATCGGCATGTAAAAATTTAAAAAGCATGTATAAAAGAAAGCGGGCAGGAAATACTATAACCAGAAAGATAAATTCGACAAAAGATACGGCTGCAAAAGCCGACAAAAACCACTACATATCGAATTCTTATCTGGAAGGTTTCATTCCCATAGACACAGAATATTTTACAGCCTCGATTAAAAACTGAGGACGTTGCAAAAAGATTTCTTTGCTTCCTGTACATCCGGTGTTCACTTTGTCCTATCGACATCTGTCCGCAGCAAGCGGAATATTTCCGCCTGCTGCGGAACATTTGTCTCGGACATGTGCACACCTGGATGTACAGGAAGCATATGTACTCTTTTTTGCAACTTTCCTTCACATTTATGGGAGAAAGAGGGTATTGCTTCAATCATGAATTTCATGATTTTGCAACACCCTCTTTTTATATAAAATGAAAAGTCTATTTTTGACAAAAACATGGGCGATTTTTTACAACCATGAAAAAACTTAATGATTCTATGCTACAATGCAGTCATTTTTAAGGGAGGTGTAAGCCAATGGATAAGAGAACTTCTACAAAGGGGAACAAGGTGTTGGGGTATAGGTATTCTTTAGATGAATTTTAGGAGGAAGAATATGATGAAAAAAATAAGCGGGTTTTGTCTGATATTATGCATATGTTCGGTTTTAACTGGATGTAATAAGAACGCTGCAGAGGTGAAGGAAAAGACTGAGGAAGAAATAGTTTCAATGGAAGAAGAATATAGTTTCCCGAAAAAGTATGAAAAAACATCTGATTCGGGGAAGGTAAAGTTTAATTGCAAGTTGGAAATATCAGAAAACATAAAAGGACAATCCATAGCGGCGGCTGATGTAAAGGGGTTATATTGCTGTGACAGAGAAAAAGCATGGTCTATGTTTGGCGAAGGAAAAGAGGTAATTGAAAAGCCGGAAATTCCAGTAGATGAAGGGAGGGCACCAGAAGACTATTATCTATTTGCAAATGATGAAAGTCTTGATATAAATGAAGGCATTGCTTATGGAAGCAGTAATAGTAAATATTATTTAAATATCGGTGTAACTAATCCAGACAATCAAGCTGTATTTGAAGAAACGGAAGTTTCTTTTAAAAGTGGCGAAGAATGTATTACAGAATTAAAAAAAATAATAGATGAATTGGGATACAATCAAGAAGACTTTATATTTGCCTGTTACCCCTTGAGTTTCCAGACAATGAAAAATATGGAAGAACAATATTTACAGGAAGATTATTTAACAGAAAACAAAGAAACACCCTGGACAACTTCAAGTCCACGAAGTAAAGCCCAAAAATCGTTAAGGAAAGAAGGAAGCCAGCTAAACATAGTCGGATTATCATACATTATGTATTCCTCCCGACCAGCAAA
>DWYZ01000076.1 GCA_019118425.1 Candidatus Blautia faecavium
TGCTTGTGTTATGATTTTTTGTAAGTCATTACATGTAGCATCTTCGTGCATAAATCCTCCTTTTCTGATGCATTGGCTTATCATCAGTATAAGAGGATGAAGACCTGTATGTAATGGCTTTTTTAATTTGACTAGGATTGGCTATTTTAGCCTGACACTAGATGGTTATTTTAACCCGACGCTAATAGCATAGGAGCACACCTTTTATTTTTTTCCACATAAAATAGAGAGTAACCTGAAGCTTTTAAAGAAAGGTGGTATTCATGGAAAATTACCGCATGAACTGTGCCGGATGCCGGCCTTATCATAATACCTGCGGAATGAACAATGCATATATGAACAGGCGAAATTCCTCCATGCCTTCCTCTAACAGCCAAAGAGCAAACTTGGCTGAGGGCAAGTGTCATGACAACGCTTCTCAGACAACGTCTATGTACCAGCATCTGTCCTCTTTTCCCCTTGCCATGGCATATGTTCCGGAGCAGAGTTTTTCTGAAACCTTTAAATTAAGCTACGCTCTGCAGGCGGGAACCATATTCCCGGATCTTTGCAAGCCATTTTGCGGAAGGAGATGTGTATGCCGATGATGTATCAGAATTCCTTAAGCCCACGTCAGCAGCTTCTGAACCGTATCACTGAAGTGAGCTTTGCCGTGGATGATATCCTTCTTTATCTGGACACCCATCCCCACGACCAGAAAGCCCTGGAATTTGCCAATACCCATATTGCCCAGCGCAAAAAGCTGCTGGAGGAATATGAAAACTCTTACGGTCCTCTCATTGCCAAAAATGCCATGGAATGTCAGGACATCTGGAAATGGGCAGAACAACCTTTTCCATGGGAACAGGAAGGAGGGTGCAGATAATTATGTGGATCTATGAAAAAAGGTTACAATATCCAATAAATATCAAAACGCCTAATGCCAAGATCGCTCAGTATATCATGAGCCAGTACGGGGGGCCTGACGGAGAAATCGGCGCTTCCATGCGCTATCTCTCCCAGCGTTTTGCCATGCCTAACCGCACGGCTGCCGCGGTGCTTAATGACGTGGGCACTGAGGAGCTGGCCCATCTGGAAATGGTTTCCACCATTGTCCATCAGCTTACCCGGAATCTTTCCATGGAGGAAATTGAAAAGTCTGGTTTTGGGCCTTACTATATTGACCATACCGTAGGAATCTGGCCGCAGGCAGCAGGCGGAGTTCCCTTTAACTCCTGTGAATTTCAGTCTAAAGGAGATCCCATTACAGACCTCCACGAGGACCTTGCTGCCGAACAAAAAGCCCGCTCCACTTACGATAACATTCTTCGTGTAGTAAGAGATATCCCGGAGATCGCGGACCCCATTAAATTCCTCCGGGCGCGGGAAATCGTACATTACCAAAGATTTGGGGAAGCACTTCGCAGTGTCCAGGATCAACTGGATGCCAAAAACTTTTATGCCTTTAATCCAAGTTTCGACAATCCCTGCAAAGCGGAATGCAGCAGCTGCGGTCAGGCATAAATATCAAACCCAATAGTAAAGAAGCAGGCGTGGTCAATACAAGATCACGCCTGCCCCTGCTTAAGTCCGCTCTCTGATTCTCTTTTGTTCTTTATCAACTCTCTTCGCTCGCACTCTCAGTATTTTCCTTATCCGGAATTCCAATATGCATCTCTTCATTCCACAGCTGTTCTAAACGCTGGGGCATATCTTCTACCATCTTTCCCATTTCCGAATAAAGACTGAATAATTTTTGCTGAGAAGAATATATTTCCTTACGATATGCCTCAATCTTATATTTTGCCGCCATCAGACGGATTCCCTTTTCTTCCAGTTTTTTATCCACCTGCCGCTTCCGGGTCTCTACCAATTCTCTGCTTTCCTTTCTGGCCTGCGCTAGTATTTCCTCCGCTTTTTTCTGCGCCTCTTCCTGGATATACTGCGCACTCATCCTGGCGTCCTCCAGAACTTTTACGATAGCCTGATATTCTTCTTCATATTTTTCTTTCTTACTCTTCAGATCCTGAATTTCTTTTTCCAGTTCAATACCCTCTTCTGTCTCGGCTCCTTTTTTTCCTGCTTCTTCTATTTCTTCCTCAAGAAGCTTTTTATTTTCCATTAGAGAAGCGTTTTCCGCCTTCAAAGCCGCAATCTCCTGCAGCAGTTTTTCTTTTTCTTCACTCTCTTTTTTCGTCTCATCCAAAGACATTTCCGCAGTACTCTCAGGGGCGGGTTCCTTGATATCCTGGAAAGAACGCAAGGCTTCCTCCAGACTCTCTTTTTCTTCCTGAAGCTTTCCGACATGCAGCTTTAACTCCGCGATTTCACTTTGCAATCCAAACATGTCCGTCTCTGCTTTTTTCTTTAACACTTCAATATACTCCTGGACATCCTCTTTATGATATCCAAAAATCACAGTCCGAAACTCTTTATCGGCAAACATACGGTTCTCCTTTTTCCTTCTGCTTTCTGATATTTTTAAAAAATGGTTAGATTTCCCCTTTTCGAAATCTAACCATCCGCTTCTTTTCTATACTTTCCCGGGCAATTCTTGTCAGTATTATTTTTTTCTTATGTCGGCGATACTCTTCTCATTGTCCTCCCAAAGCTGCTCCAAGCGCTGGGGCATTCCGTCTACCATTTTTCCCAGATCTGAGGAAAGATTATAAAGCTTCTGTTGGGCAGAATCGATTTCCTTACGATAAGCATCAATTTTATAACGTGCTGCCATCAATCGGATTCCCCGATCCTCCAGCTCTTTATCCATTTCGTTTTTCCGGCGCTCAAGAAGCTCCTGGCTTTCCTTTTCTGCCTGATTTAAAATTTCCTGTGCCTGACGCTGCGCTTCTTCCTGAATATACTGCGCGCTCATCCTGGCATCCTCAAAGACCTTTGTAATCGCGCTTAACTCCGCTTCATACTTTTCCTTTTTCTCCTGGAGCTGGCGGATTTCACCTTCCATCTGAATGTTTCTTTCCAGGGAAGTTTCGGAATTTTTCAGTTCTTCCAACTGCTTTTCTGCGCTGGCTTTGGTTTCTGAAAGGGAGATATTCTGATTCTCTAATTCTCTGATGCGCTGCATAAGAAGCTCGTTCTGCTGTTTTTGATCATTCAGATCCTGTAAATAGGAATCCAGTGCCGCATCATCCATATCCCGCGCTTCTCCGCTTTTTCTCATTCCAGCGTTATAATTCTGTATCTGATTCTGCAAAAGTTCCTTTTCTTCCTGTGCTTTTTTTAATTTTCCTCTCAGGCCAACGATTTCTTTTTCATATTCAAACTTGGTCACTTCTGCATTTCTTTCCAGTTCCTGCACAAAGCTGCGTACGTCTTCTTTATTATAACCCCCGAACAAAGATGTCCTAAACTCTCCTCCGTTGCTCATAACATTCTGTACCTCCTGCATTTTCCTTCATTTCCACGTACAAATCACTTTCTATAAAGAGAATACCTGGTTTTATATTATCTGTCAAATAATAAATGCCTTTTTCTCTGATTTTCTTTGTAAATTCTTGGTTTTTCTATTATTTACCCCTTTAATCATCTGTTCTGTATTATTCTATTCAATTCTCTTTCCAGCCATGACGATTTCTCTGTCACAAATCCTAAGCACCGCAGGCCGGTGGGTAATGATCAAAACTGTTTTATCCGTCATTTCTCTTAAATTTGCTAAAAGTTTCTGCTCTGTCATTTCGTCCAGCGAGCTTGTTGATTCATCTAAGATCAAAACCGGCCTGTCCGAAAAAATTGCCCGGGCAATGGCGATCCGCTGTATCTGTCCTTCTGAAAGCCCGCAGCCCCGCTCGCCAAGCATAGTGTCTATCCCCTTTTCCAATGCCGAAACAAATTCATCCGCACAGGCGATTTTCAACGCTTCTCTCAAGCGCTCTT
The DNA here is from genome assembly GCA_019118425.1 of Candidatus Blautia faecavium. Classification (GTDB taxonomy): domain Bacteria; phylum Bacillota; class Clostridia; order Lachnospirales; family Lachnospiraceae; genus Blautia_A; species Blautia_A faecavium. Next base: position 3,874 of record DWYZ01000076.1, read on the forward strand.
CCTGCCGCATCCCCTCCGGATCACCAAAGGAAACGATCTCCCGGATCGTACCGCTCATCAGCTGATTTCCTTGGGGAACATAGGCAAACAGTCCCCGCCACGAGGCGGTAAGAGGGATTTCTGCCTCTCTCCCGTCTTTTTTCGTCTTAAGATACCGTTCGCCTTTATCCAGCGGATAAAGACACATAAGAAGCTTAAGCAGCGTACTCTTCCCGCAGCCGGAATGCCCGGTAAACGCCGCATACTCCCCTTTTGGAATATACAGATTGAAATTTTCGATCACAGAGGTTTCTTCCATACCAGCTTCTCCCTTGCCGGAAGCCCGGTAGGAAAAAGCAGCCTCCCTGACGCCGATTCCCTGGAATTCCTCCCGGTAAAACCTGGAAATTTCCGTTCCGTCTACAGGATTTTCGTTGCCGTCATCTGCATAGGCTTCTGCCTCCATGAGACGCTCCGCGCTTGCCATCATAGCGTAATATTGAGGAACAATTCCACTGATTCCCGCAACCCGTGACTGAACTTGTCCCACAAGCTGCAAAATAGCTGTAAATGTACCGTACGACATGGTTCCTTTTAAAATTCCATATCCACAATAAATTGCTCCAAACAGATAGCCGCCATCCATAGCCAGTCCAAATCCTGTATTACAGAGGTTAGAAAAATGGTTTCTCTTCAGACGCGCAGTCTTATGCTGTTCCATTTTTTTCGCCGCTTCTTCACAGGTCTGTTTCTCCATAGAAAATACCCGAATGATCATCAAACTTTCCAATCTCTCCTGCAAAAACGACACCACAGCCCCATTTGCCTCCTGAATCTTTTTATGGAGACGTTTAAGCCTCCCCCGAAAAACGGATGTGATCAAAAGAATCAGGATTCCAGCCGGGATAATCACATAAAAAAATGCCGGCTCCATGTAATATAAAGCAATTAAGGCTCCTGTCAGTCTGGCAGCCATCCCCGCCAGCCCCGGAAAAATTCCAATGACTCCATTTGTCACCACTCCTGCATCCGATGTAAGACGGGTAAGCCACTCCCCGGAATGCAGCGCCGTAACTGCAGCATAATCCTTATGGAGCAAAGACGAAAAAAGTCTTTCTTTAAACCGGTTTTCTAAGCTGGAACTTGTCCATTCTGACATAAAGCGGGCAAAAACACTTAATAAAAGCTCTCCAAACTCCAATGCCACCAACAGAATCGCTGTTTTAGAAAAACGCCGAAAATCTCCCGCCACAGCCCCATCGATCAAATCCCGGAAAAGCATAGCAAAAACCACACCGCATACACCGAAGATAATTTGGAGTACTAAAAGAACGGCAACACATCCCTTATATTTCCCAGTTACACGCCATAGCCAGGGGAGGGAGGCATCATAGAATTTATCCCTAAACTTATTTCGCTTCTGCGCTTTGTACGAATAATCTTTTTTCATAAATACCTCTGTTACTGATCTTACATGCAGGGCCTTGCGTTCTTTCCGCTTACTACTTTTAAGTAAAACCAGCATATTTGCGCGCTGCTTAACAAAAAAGCTGCTGAATTATCTCTTTAAAATTAAAAGAAATATATCAGCAGCTGGCAACCATTTCCAG
>DWYZ01000077.1 GCA_019118425.1 Candidatus Blautia faecavium
GTGAGGTGCGGCCACTGCCATAGACTGATGAAAATACGTTTGGATTGTAAAAATATTAAGATGAAATGCCGCAGTTTAATGATGGAAGATTCAAAATGTTTCAAAGGAACTTATCCTATGGATCAGTTTGAGGTCTTGATTTTAAAAATGGTCAGGCAAGAAGCGGCCAAGGCTGATAATACATTGAAGCAGATCAAAGAGATGAACAAAACCGTGGATCTGTCCAAAATGAGAAGAAAGAAGGGTGCTTATGAGGGGCGTCTAAAGACCTGCCGGCGTCAGAAAATGGAATTATATGAAAAGTTTGCTCTGGAAACTATGTCAAAAGAAAGCTATTTGTTTCAAAAGCAGGAGATTAAGCAGAAAGAGGATGAATTTAAAGAACAGGCTGCCGAAATCGGAAAGAAGATAGCGAAGGCAGAAGCGGAAAAAGCGAGAGAGAACAGTCCCAGTCTCAAAAGATTTGCAAAATATACAGAGCTGGAAGCGCTGTCCTATGAGATCATCCAGGAGCTGATAGATACCATTTATTTTTATGATCCGGAACACATCGAAGTAATCTGGAATTATCAGGATGATTATCTGGAGACGGCGGATGAGTCTGCAGGATAAAGCAACAGGGGGAAAAGTAGGAAGGCTTTTGAAAGTCTTCCTCTTTTCTTGCGGAAACTTAGAAAAAGAGGGCAATATTTTCAAGAAAAACCGTAGATCCAGATACAATTTTCATAGGAGTGGAAAATATGGTCAAAGAAAGGAAACTTGCTGTTCCGTACACAACAATATTTATAGCTCAGCTTCCGGAAGAGACACAGCAGATTATCCGGGCAGACTTGATGGAGTATGCCAGGGAACATAATGAAAGGCTGGAATGGGATCCGGAAGCACAAGAATATGCGGGAATGACAAGACGTTTTTGTGATATCGAAGAAATATATAAAGATACAGACTTGATATTCTGTGAACCAGGAGAAGACGTCAGAGATTATGAATTAAGCCAGCAGCGGACGATTACGGTCCGTCTTCCAGATGATGACATAGACGCACTTTGCAGAAAGGCCGGAGGTGCTGATCTGACAGTAGGTGAACTATTAGAAAATTTTATTTCTGATTTAGTTGGAGGCTCAAGGACAAATGGTTCAGATGAGAGAATGCTTGCCCATCAATGGTTTGACCGCTGTTGGTTTAGCATATGTCATGAAATGACATTTTTATCATACTTAATTGACTACGGTCTCGTGGACGCAGCAATGGATTATTGGACTGATCTTGAAGGCTATCGAGAACAGGAGGATTTAGATGAATATGATAAGGAAGATATGGCATATTATGCGGAAGAACTGAACACGCTTTTTAAGGAATACAAAAAATATTATCCTCAATCGTCGGAACTTTCCGTGGAAATGGCTATGGAAAAAGTAGTAAAGTGGAGCCGTGAACGGGAAGAACTGCTGAATGCAAATAGAAGCGTCAGGTGCCGGGAAAACAGCAGGTAGGTAGAAATGATTAAAAATATAACTATATAGGATATTCTGATATCAGAAAGACAGTATTGTGGAGGTGTAAAATGAAGACTGTTCCCTTTGGATATAAGATGATAGACGGAATCTTTGAGGTTGATAAACTGGGAAGTGAAATTGTCTCATGGATTTACGAAAGACATATCAGGTATAGTGAGCACCCGCCGGCAGTATTGGTAGAGGGTATGATCGAAGAATATAAAATCTCTAAAGAGCGGGAGATATCTTATGAAGAAGCTGAAAAATTGGTTCCTTCAGATTCGATTTACGATTATATAGATAGAGAAGTCCGTCTTCGTATAGAGGCTTATAAACTTTATAGTAAAGATGAAAGTATAGAGGATCTCAAACACTATCTGGAGTGCCCTCTGGCTGAACTGGATGTGGATGAAATAATAGAAGCTTATAAAAAGGAGACAAAGAAACTGTTTGAGCATTCTCGAAATCCCGTAATCATAGAAGAAATCGGTGGAAAACGAGATAGACGTTAGACGGAGAGGTGCTTTCTGTACTTCTCTTTTTATATGCAATAAAAGAAAAACAGAGGTGGTAAATTGGTTCGTGCATTAACGAAGGCTGAAAAAATGATTTTGAAAGAGATGTATCCTGCTGGCAGCAGAGTGATGCTGGAAGAAATCGTTTCTGATCCAGAGAGTGGGTTGAAACCGGGAGATATCGGAACAGTTTTGAGATTGGATAATGCTGGCGGCTTACATATAGTCTGGGATCAGGGAAAAAGCCTGGCGCTGATTTATGGCGAGGATTGCTGTAAATGCCTGTTGAAAAGTGAGCAGATGGACCGGCTGTTTGACCAGTTGTTTATTATGCCGTTTGAGAATATAGAAAGATTGGAGAGTTGGCTGGTAAAGAAACTGAGAGAAGCCTTCCCGGAAATGTGCTTTATAGCTGACAGCAAAGGACACCTTGAGGTGGATTTAAAAGCAGCCGCTTTTCAAATTCAGAATACAAAGATCAGTATTATATATGAAACCGATGATAAGGGACATCTGTTTATAATAAAATGTGGATGGGTGCAGGAAAAAGAGACGGACCGTAAGACAAGTGATACAGGAGATCATAAGTGTGGAATCTGACAAGGCACAGTTAGCTATATAAGAAGATAAACTCCCTTGTCATTTTTCGCTAAAAAAAGATAATTTTTTTTGGGTGTTAGTTGACACGGGCGGGGAATTCATCGTTCCTGTGCCGGGAGATTTAAATCAGGCGTATCTGGGAATGGATGAGAATACATATGAGACTTTGGCGGATTGTGTGGATATGGTGATCCATAATGGAGCTATTTTAAATTTTGTTCTTCCATACAGCAAGATGAAGCTGACGAATGTTACGGGAACAGCCCGTGCGATCGCCTTCGCCTGTCATGGAAAAGCGAAATACTTCCATTACATTTCTTCTTATAGTGTATACGACAATCCCAGCCATTTCCAGAAGCATGTTCTGGAGGATGATCCCCTGGAATCTCCGGATGGATATTTCCTTGGCTACTCGGAGACCAAATGGGTAGCGGAAAAACTGGTGGGGATCGCCAGGGAAAGAGGCCTAAGGGCTTCGGTTTACCGCCCTGGGGATATTACAGGCACATTAAACGATGGTATCTGGAAGCTGGAGGATCTGATCAGCCGTTCCATTGTCGGCTGTATCCAGCTGGGATATTTCCCGGAGATCAATGTAAATCTGCATCTGACGCCTGTGGATTATGTGGCGGAAGCTATCGTATGCATTGCGTTTAAAAAAGAATCCCAAAACCGGGCGTTTAATATTATCAATCAGAAGCTTATGCCTATGAAGGATTTTTATCTTCTGGTGAAGCAGCTGGGATATCAGGCGGAGCATATTTCCTTTGGAGAATGGTGCGAAAAGCTGGAAGCATGTACGGCGGAGGAGAATGTGCTGCGTATCCTGTCCTGCCTGTTTACAGATAAACGTCTTGCGGGAGAAGGACTGGTGGAACGGTTCGGAGTCCGCCAGGCAGAGATAGATTCTAAAGGAGCAGAAGCTTTGCTGAAGGGAAGCGGCATTGTATGCCCGCCGGTCAATGAAGCGCTGATAAAAAGTTACCTCTCACATTTTGCGGCATGCGGATATATTCCCAAGCCGGAAGAAGGAGGAAGATTAAAGAAAATTTTTGACTTTTTCAGATGAGAAAAGCAGTGAAATCTATGGGAAGGGAATGCAGGTGACAGTGATGGAGAAAAAAAGGATCGATTACACACAGGTAGTATGGGAAATCACCAGGATGCTCCAGGAAGCGGATTCTCTGGAGGATGCCTTAAGGGCCAGTCTTGGAGAGGTGGTAAAGGCCGTAGGGGCAGAGGCAGGGACTGTGTGGGCGTACAATATTTCTGGGGATAAAAGAATTTATCCTTCTTTCTGGATCGGCGGCGCGGATCTGACGGGACTTAGCCTGGAAGCAGGAGAGGGAATCGCGGGAACCGTGGTAAAAGAAGGAAAGACCACCGTAGTGCGGGATTGCCAGAAAGATGAGAGATGGGCAGGGCGCTTTGACGAGACGACGGGATTTGTTACGAAAAGCATGGTCTGTGTGCCTCTGATCAATAAATATGATGTGATCGGCTGCATCCAGATCATCAATAAGGTGGACGGTACTTTATACAACGATGAGGATGTAAGCCTATGTGAAAATCTGGCTATGCTTACCGCCATAGCCATTGACGGCCGCGGTTTGAATCTGGGCATCACAGAAGGGAAGCCTTCCATCATCTCCCTTAGGAATGTGACGAAAACCTATGGAGAAGGGGAAACGAAAGTGCAGATCTTAAAGGGAGTAAACCTGGATGTGCGTGAAGGAGAGTTCCTGGTTATCTTAGGGGAGTCCGGCTGCGGAAAATCCACTATGCTGAATATCATAGGAGGAATGGATCAGCTGACTACCGGAAATTTCATCTTTGACGGCAAGGATTATTCCCATGTGGATGAGAACACGCTGACCATGTATCGAAGAAATTCTGTGGGATTCATCTTTCAGGCGTATAATCTCATGCCTACGTTGACCGCAAAGGAAAACCTGGAATTTATCGGAGAGCTTTGTGAGGATCCTATGGATGCGGAAGCGGCTTTGGAAAAGGTAGGGCTTGGACAGAGGAAGGATAATTATCCCAGCCAGATGTCCGGCGGACAGCAGCAGAGAGTGTCCATAGCAAGAGCCCTGGTGAAAAAGCCTAAAGTGATCCTGGCGGATGAGCCTACAGCCGCGCTGGACTATGAGACAAGCATAGAGGTCCTTACTGTACTGGAAGAACTGATAAAAGCGGGAACGACTCTTTTAATGGTAACCCACAATGAAGAGATCGCCAAAATGGCCAACCGTGTGATCCGTATGAAAGGCGGAGTGGTTTCCGAAGTGATCGTGAACAGCCATCCGGCCAGCGCAAAGGAGTTGGTATGGTAATGAAAAAGACGAGAAGAAAGCATTTATTCAGGACGATCAGAAAAACAGGGGTTTCCTTTTTTGCAGTCGCTTTTATCGCAGGGACAAGCATTGGTATTTTCCAGGGACTTCAGTCCGCCGCGGATGCTATTTTAGACAAGGCAGACTCTTATTTTAACAGCAATAACCTGGAAACCTTGGAAATTTCCTGTGCAAACGGCATTACTAAGGAAGATATCCAGGCGATCGCCCAGTGGGACCAGGTGGAAATTGTGGAGGGCGGTTATACGGACTCAGTCCTTCTGGATATGGATGGAGAGAAAACCATGATCCAGGCAAGATCCCTGCTGGGAGAAATGAACCAACCTGTCATAATAGAGGGGATTCTTCCGGAAGCGCCTAACCAGGCTGCCGTAGAAGAGATCATGGCGGAAGAAAAGGGGATACAGATAGGAGATGAGATCACTTTAGATCACGAGGGCTGCCTTGCGGAAGATACTTTTGTGGTAACGGCGGTCATCAATGAACCTTCTTTTTGCTGCGCGAATGTAGAAGACTCCAGGGGAAAAGGCACAGAGGGCTTCGGTTCCAATGAGTATTATATAGAACTTACCAAAGATGCCTTTGATCCTTCTTATTATGAGGACTGCTATACAACCGCCTACATAAGAAGCGATGCCCTGGACGGAATTTTCTATTTTTCAGATGAATATAAAGAGGAAGAGGAAAAACTGCTGGAAGAGCTGGAAGGACCTGCACAGGAGCGGGCGCAGCTTCGCTATGCCTCCTTGAAGGAGGTCGCGGAGGAAGAACTGGAAAGCGCGCGGGAAGAAATCCAAGAAGGAGAGCAGGAATTAGCAGACGGAAGAGCACAGATAGAAGAACAGGAAAAAGAATTACAGACGGCTCTTGCGGAAATCCAGACTCAGCTGTCCGCTTTCGGCCTTCCTTCCGATGATCTGGATGCAGCGGCGGAAGCGCTGAATGGACTTGGAGAAGCGGCGGCGCCTTTGCAGGCAGCTATTGTCCAGTATCAGGAATCCAGCGCTCAGCTAGACCAGGCGGATCAGGAACTGGACCAGGCGCAGCAGGACCTGGATGAGGCCAGAGAAGAATTGAGCCAGGGAGAACAGGATGCGGCGGATATTACCGAAGAGGAATGGATCCTATCCGGAAGAAATGACATTGGAGACGTCCGGGGAGTCAGCCTGATCGTAGATGCGATCTACGGGTTAAGCTTTTCCCTGTCCCTGATCTTTCTCTTAGTTGCAGTGGTGGTATGCTATGCGGCGATCACCAGAATGATCAATGAGCAGAGAGTTTTGATCGGTACGCAAAAAGCGTTAGGCTTTACTTCCAGGGAAATTTTAAGGCATTATTTGTTTTACAACACTATCTGTGCTTTCCTGGGGATCCTAATCGGCTATGCCTTGAGTGTGGGAGTGGTGGAAATCCTGATTCTGTATGTATTCTCGCCGGAATTCCTGCTGGGAAGCGTTCCCCTTGGATTTTCACCGGTGCAGGCGTTGATTTCAGCAGGAATCTGTATCGTGGTATTTTTGATCGCTTCCTATGCGGCCTGCAAAAAATTAGTGAGGCAGCCTGCCACTGACCTTCTTCGGGGAGAAGTGCCGGTCCGCGGCAAAGGATTTTTCTTTGAAAAATGGAAGGTCTATAAAAGAATGAACCTGTATTCCCGGACAATGATAAAAAACGTGATGAACGATAAGGGACGCATGATGACAACCATAGCCGGGATTATGGGCTGCGTGGCCCTTTTGGTCATTTGTTTCTCTATGAAAATGGGAATTGAGAATTCCTCAAAGGTACAGTTTGACAAATACTTTCTGTATGATTACCGTCTGGCATTTGACAGCGCCAAAGGTTCGGCAGAGGAGTTTGAAAGGGTTCTGGATGAGAACGGCATTTCTTACATCCTTGTCCAGGATAAGATGGAAAATTTCCGTGCAGACGGAGGAAGCTGGGAAAATGGACGCATAGTGGCGGCAGAAGACTTTGAGGCTCTGAAGGACTACATGGTTTTGGAGGATCTGGATACAGGAAAGACTGCCGGGATACCGGAGGACGGAATGCTGGTATCCAGAAAATGCGCGGAAATGTATGATCTATCAAAAGGCAGTACGGTGGAGATCATGGATGAAGATGGAGGAGCCGTAGAGTGTACCATTTCCGGTGTGATCGAGCATTATCTGCCGTACCATATGTTCGTGACAACGGATTCCTACTATGAAACAGTCATGGGAGAACCTGCGGATTCTTGTATCTTTCTGATCAATGGAGCTGTAGACGGGCTTGAAGAACAGGTGAAGGATCTGGACGGATTTTTGTCTCTGACGGACAACAGCGCATTGCAGGCAAATGCGGATACGATCAATATGGTGATTGCTGTGTGCCTGTCTGTATCTGTCCTTATGGTTCTTTTAGTCCTGATGAACCAGATCGTTATGTATATCAACAGAAAGGCAAGGGAGCTTGCTGTTATGCGTATCAATGGGTATACCATGAAAGAGACAAAAGCCTATGTGTATAAGGACAATATTGTCCTGACTGCGGCAGGTCTGCTTTTAGGCTGCGGTCTGGGAGTGGGACTGTCCTATATCATCATTCGGATCATTGAAACCGGGGCGAATAGATATGTGCGTACCCCAAACCTTCTTGCTTGCCTGTATTCCTGCGGAGTGGTGGCTTTGTTTGCGGTAATTGTAAATCTCATCGCCCTGCGGAAGATCAATAAACTGAGTCTGACAAATGTAAATGCGAATTAAAGGTGGAATGTGCAGTGAAATGGAAACAGATGACAGCAGCGGCGGCCGCGTTTTTCCTGATCTTTTCCTCTGCTTCTTTGACGGGAGCTGCTTATGAGGAGGAAGCTTATCGAAGCGTAAGGGTATTGGAGAGCAAAGGAATCGCTTATGTGCTAAGAGAGGAAGAAGAAATACCGGTTTATTCCCAGATGACCATACAAGGCGGGGATACCATGACTACAGAGGAAGAAAGCCAGGCAGACCTGCAGCTGGATGATGACAAATATGTGGTAGTGGAGGCTTCTACGAAGGCAGAATTCCAGTTGGAAGGGGATAAAGAGGAGGGATTGATCCGGATCCATCTGGAAGAAGGGGCTATCTACAATGAAATAGAAAATCCTCTTGCAGAGAATGACGCTTATGAGATCAGTACGCCGGACGGGGTAATGGCTGTCCGGGGAACGAAATTCAGGGTATCCGTAGGGGACACCTTGGACGGCAATATCCGGGAAACGACAGTCTGCGTATTTGAAGGAGCGGTTCATGTACAGTTAAGAAACAGCACGATGGAAGAAACCGTCCTTCAGGCCGGAGAGGAAGCGGTCATACACCGGTCCGTCAATGGGGAAAGCGGCGGGGAGCAGGAAAGTGAACCTGTATTTGTAAGAGAGGGGGAGCCTGTCCAGATAGAAAACCTGCCGGAATATTTAATTCCGCTGGTAAGTGAGGATCTGGCGGGTTTGGAAAGGGAGGATGCAGCGGAAGGCAATATCGCGGGTCTGTCTGAGACGCCGGATTCTTCAGGGCAGAATACAGACGGCAGCTTGGAGCAACCTGTAAATCCCCGGCCGGAACCTTCAGTCACACCGCAGCCGGCGGTAAGTACCATTCCATCACCGCGGCCCACGTCTGCGCCGGAGCCGACCGTGACGCCCACACTGGAACCCACGGCCACGCCCACACCGGAGCCGACCGCGACGCCCACACCGGAACCCACAGCAACCCCTACGCCGGAACCTACCGCGACGCCGACGCCGGAGCCAAGTCCCAGTCCGACGCCGACACCGAGGCCCATAACGACCTCCTCACCGAGACCGACCGCCACACCGACGCCGAGACCCACGGCCACGCCAGAGCCGACTGCGACACCGACACCGGAACCCACGCCGACTCCGGATCCAGCAGCTACCCCGACAGATACGCCTCAGTATCCAGCAGAGCCGGAACCGACTGCGACGCCCACACCGGAACCTACAGTTACACCTACGTCGGAACCGATGGCCACGCCTACGCAGGGACCAACGGCCACACCAACGGATACACCGCAGTATCCGGCGGAGCCGGAACCTACGGAACCGGCAGAGCCCACACCGACCCCGGATCCCAATGCCACCCCGACGGATACACCACAGTATCCGGCGGAGCCGGAACCGACAGAACCGGCAGAGCCTACGCCGACCCCGGATCCCAATGCTACACCGACGGATACACCGCAGTATCCGGCAGAGCCGGATTCAACGGTATCCCCGGAACCTGAGGAAACCTCACCCTCAGATGCGGAAGACTCATCAGAATCGGATACCTTTGGGGCGGGTTCCTTCGCTTCGAGGGCTGCAGGATTCCTCCTGTTTCCAGTGGTTATTGTGGAAATGGCAGCTTTGATCAAGAAAAGGAAAAAATAGTTTTGAAGAAAAACAGATATAATAAAATTGCCGCAGTTATCCTGGCCGTGCTTACATTTTTGGGAGAATATTTTCAATGGTTCTCCAGCCAGAACCTTATCCTTCAGGATGCTGTATACCAGAGAGAAGGCCGGCCGGATCCTTCCATAAAGATCATAGCAATTGATGAGAAGACTCTGGATCTGCTGGGACAGTTTGAAACCTGGACCAGAGAACCCTATGCACAGCTGATCGAGCAGTTAAATCAAGGAGAAAACGCACCGAAAGTCATAGCCTTTGATATTCTGCTGGTAAGTGAAAAGGGGGAGGAGGATCAGCGGCTGGTGGAAGCCTGCCGTGAAAGCTCTAATGTGGTGATGGCAAGCAATCTTGTTTTTTCCACAAAAATAGAGACAGACGGCGGGGTCAGCCATGCCAATCCCCTTCATATTGATATGGTGGAAACTCCCTTTGGAGAGCTATCGGAGATTGTAAAATACGGTTTTGTCAATACTGTTCAGGATTCCACAGACAATAGCGTCCGTTATACCCTTTTGGAGAGGGAGGGATATCAGTCTTTTGCCTCGGTTATTGCCCAGATGGCGAGGGAAGAGGAAGAAGACGGAGCCGGGGCAGTCGTTCCGGATGCCAATGGAGGGATCTTTATTGACTATACAGGGGGACCGAATTCTTATGAGACATTATCCATGGCGGATGTTTTAGAGGGAAAGATTCCGGCGGCGGCTTTTAAAGACAGTATCGTACTGGTGGGCGCTCATGCGGCGGGAATGGGAGATTCTTATTTCGTTCCTGTGGAAAGGGGAAGCCAGATGTATGGCGTGGAAATACATGCCAATATTGTACAGAGCCTGTTGGAAGACCGCAGCCTTACCAATGTGGACAGGGGCTGGAACGGGATCGTTTACGGGCTTCTTGTACTGGCGGCAGCCCTTGTGATGGCGAGGATCAAAATCTGGCTTGGTTTTCTTCTGGCAGCAGGGGGAATAGGAGCCCAGTATCTTCTTACCCTTAAGCTGGATGAGCAGGGGATCGTGATCAATATGATCATGCTCCCTCTGGCTCTTGGGGCGGCTTTTATCTGGAGCGTAGCCAGTAAATATGCGGCGGAGGCTTTGCAGAAAAGAAAAATCATGCATGCTTTTCAAAAGTATGTGGCGCCTCAGGTAGTGGAGGAGATATCGAAAAAACACGATTACCAGCTGAAGCTGGGAGGGGAAAAGAGACATATTGCGGTGCTTTTTGTGGATATCCGAGGCTTTACTCCCTTAAGCGAGGCTCTTAAGCCGGAAGAAGTGGTGGAGATCCTGAATGAATATTTAAGTTTGGTCACAAAGGCCATCTTTAAAAACGGAGGCACCCTTGACAAGTTTATCGGTGACGCGGCTATGGCAGTGTTTAACGCGCCTTTTGACAGTGAAGATTATGTTTATAAGGCAGTCTGCGCCGCAAAGGATATTGCCGCGGGGAGCCAGTCTATTGCCGAAAAATTTATGGAACGGTTTGGAAAAACAGTCAGCTATGGCATTGGCGTGAACTGCGGAGACGCGGTAGTAGGAAACATCGGATCGGATTTCAGAATGGATTATACCGCTATCGGAGATACGGTGAATACAGCGGCCCGTTTGGAAGCAAACGCTAAAGCGGGGCAGATCCTGATCAGCGAATTTGTGTATGAAAGACTGAAAGGCCGTATTCAAGTCAGGGAAATCGGGGAAATCCCGCTGAAAGGCAAATCACAGGGAATCATGGTGTACGCAGTGGAGGAAGGAGAGCAGATATGAGATATTATGGAATACCTGACCTGGAGCATTTAAAGGAGTGGACAGCTTTGGGCATCCCTTTTGAGTACGATGATTTTATGCTTCCGGGAATTCTTGACGATAAGGAAGAAATGGAAAAAAGAATAAAAGCTTATCTTTCTGTGGATAGGGACAGAAGTGAGGATACTCTGCACGGCCCTTTTTTGGATATCACCGTCCATTCCAGCGATCCTTTGATCCGGCAGGCCAGCGATCGCCGGATCCGGCAGGTATGTGAGATTGCTTTGAAGCTTCAGGTAAAAGCGGTGATCCTCCATACGAATTTTATTCCTAATTTTTATGTGCCCTCCTATCGGCAGGGCTGGGTTGACAGAAATGAGGAGTATATGCGCAAACTTCTTGCGGATTATCCAAAGCTGCAGATTTATATGGAAAATATGTTTGATGAAGAACCGGACTGCCTGGCTGCCCTTGCAAAGCGCATGGAGGGAGAGCGCTTTTCTATCTGCCTGGATCTGGCGCACGCCCATATTTCAAAAACAGAGATTTCTGTATGGCAGGAAGTGTGCGCCCCATATATCAAACATTACCATATAAATGACAACCATGGAAAACTAGATGAACACCTTCCTTTGGGAGAAGGAAATATTCCATGGAAACAGGTCATCCCCCGTATGGATCCGAAGGTGTCTGTGCTGCTGGAGGTAAATTCTCTGGAAAAATATAAAAAAAGTCTTGTCTATCTAAATGGACTAAAATAAATCAAATGAGGAAGAAAGCTGATGATCTGGGTACATTTACTTATGGCAGCCGCCTTATTAGGATTCTATGGGGCGTATGAGAAAAGCAGGCACAGCGCCCCTGTATCCGGGGGCAGGATCGTGCTTGCTTTTGCCATAGGCCTGTTTTTAAGGCCTGTGCTTGCTCTTTACTATGGACAAGAAAATCATGCCTTTGTTTTTGTTGATATGGCGGTCGCAGGAGGGATATTTTATTGGGCAAAAAGAAAATATTCCGGAGAAAAAGGGTTCTGGCTTTCTTGCATCTATTTTTTTAATCCGGCGGTGCTGGGGTATACTTCCGTATGGGGCGTAAAAGAAGGTTTTTGGATGTATCCGATCCTCTTTTTGCTCCTGTTTTGTTATATCTACAGTGGAAATCCACGATTTTTTGATTGTTACGTGATCATGACGGCGGGGATCTTTTATGAAAATATATATGCCTTCAGACTGAGAGAAATCTTGACAGAAGGAGAGAGAAAGCTTTGGATGGTCATGATCGGAGCTTTATTTGCTGCTGCGGCAGTGATCTTTAGCAGGATCATCCTTAGAACCTGTGAAAGTGAAAAAAGAAAGGGAATCCCGGCGGTTTCCGTCCGTATCCTTCCATTTGGGAGAAAGGATGGGCTTATCATTGCCGGTCTGTGCGTGATATATGGCTGTGCCGCGTTTTGGAATCTGGGAAGCATGAAGGCGCCGGAAACGCAGTATACCTTAAAAGAGGGGGAGAGCCTTGTCTTTGACTTTGAAAAGGATACAGCGTTTCGCAATATCAGCTGGTATCTCATGGATGAAGATCCCATCACTATGACGGTGGAATATAAAAGTGAGGGAACTGGGTCCTGGAGTTGCGCGGGAGAGCTTACAATGGATGCGGTATTTACCTGGGGCAGTTTTCCAGTGGACTTTTCGGCTGATTCCATCCGCCTTACGAATCTTTCCGGGGAGGCGTCTGTAGCGGAACTGGTATTTCAGGACGAAGGAGGAGAACTGCAGATTCCGGAGTATGGTTCCGAGAGGGAGGCTCTGTTTGATGAGGCAGATACCTTCCCAGAGGAGCTGGATTACAGAAGCAGCGTTTATTTTGATGAGAAGATTTACAGCCGGACAGCGTATGAATTCCTTAACGGACTTACGGCCAGGGAGGTTACCCATCCGCCTTTAGGGAAAATTTTGATCTCTATCGGAACCTTATTGTTTGGGACAACCCCCTTTGGCTTTCGGTTTATGGGGGCTTTGGTGGGGATCCTCATGCTCCCTTTTGTCTATCTTTTAGGGAGGGATATTGGAAAGAGCCGTTTTTTAGGGGGCTTTGCCGCTTTTTTATTTGCCTTTGATTTTATGCATTTTACTCAGACAAGGCTGGCTACGATCGATGTGTATATTACGTTTTTTACTATTCTGATGTTTTTTTTCATGTACCGCTACAGCCGTCTTAGTTTTTACGATACGCCTTTGAAGAAAACTTTCATACCCCTGGGAGCCTGCGGGATTTCCTTTGGAATGGGAATCGCCTGCAAATGGACGGGATTTTACGCAGGGCTGGGTTTGGCTGTGCTTTTTTTCAGGGTATTGTACCTGCGGTATCGGGAGTATGTTTATGCCTGTGAAAAACCGGGAAAAAGCAGCAATGGAATCCAACATGAATTTATACAGAAAAATTTTAAAAAATATGCTCTCTGGACTATAGCTTTCTGTATCGTGTTTTTCGTGCTCCTTCCGTTTGGTATTTACACGGCGTCTTATTTGCCGTTTCTGGATGGAACAGACAGCGGCCTTCTGGAAAGAATGTGGAACAATCAAAAACTAATGCTGGAATTTCACGGCGGGCTGGACGTGGGACATCCCTATTCGTCGTATTGGTATCAATGGCCGGTTATGATAAGGCCGGTATTTTATTATTCCAGAGTGATCAGTGATACAGTAAGCCAGGGAATCAGCGCATTCGGCAATCCTATGGTGTGGTGGGCGGGTATTCCGGCAGCTTTTTATATGATCTACAGATGGATAAAATACGATGATGGAAATGCCAGATTTCTCTGCATTGCCTATGGCGCCTGCTATCTGCCGTGGTCGCTGGTCACCAGATGTACCTTTGCCTATCATTATTTCCCCTGCGTACCTTTGGTGTGCTGTATGCTCATGTACAGCTTTGGGCTGTGGAGAACTTGTCTGGGAAGGAAAAAATGGACGGCGGCGGTGATGGGATATGCTATGGCGGCTTTGGTTTTATTTGCAATGTTTTATCCTGTTATTTCCGGAACGCCGGTTTCGAAAGAATATGTGGCAGATGTGCTGCGGTGGATGAAAACCTGGGTTCTGGTCCTGTGAGAAAATTTGCCGGGAGGTAGGGTTGAAAGTGAAATTTCCCATTTATCATTATTGACGCAGCGGATGCGCCAGAAAGAGGTAAAAATGAAACCTGTCTTATATTTTGTGATTCCCTGCTATAACGAAGAAGAGACTTTGCCTGTTACTTTTCCTGTATTTTTAAAAAAGCTTATGCAACTGGAACAGGGAGGGAAAATCCACAGAAACAGCCGTATCCTTTTCGTAGATGACGGCAGCACAGATAAAACCTGGAATCTGATCCAGGAGTATACGAAAAGAGAAGCATGTGTGGCCGGACTTTTACAGAGCAGGAACCGGGGACAGCAGAGCTCCATCCTGGCAGGACTTATGGAGGCGCTTAAGTACGCGGATCTTGCCGTTACTATGGATTGCGACGGGCAGGATGACATAGAGGCTGTGGACCGGATGCTGAAAGAATATGAAAAAGGTGTGGATATTGTATATGGAGTCCGTTCGGACAGAGGGCCGGACCGTTTTGGAAAAAAGGCGGGAGCAAAGCTTTTCTATTCAGTCATGCACTGGATGGGAGCGGAGACGATTGCTCAGCATGGAGAATTTCGCCTTGTATCAGCCCGGGTTTTAAAGGCGCTTTCTGATTTTAAGGAAGTAAATCTTTTTCTCAGAGGGATATTTCCCCTTGTAGGATTTAAAAGCACTAGTATTTATTATGAAAGAAAAGAAAGAGCGGCGGGAAAAACACATTATACATTAAAAAAGATGCTCCGGCTTGCTGCAGACGGGATCACGGGTTTTACCATAAGGCCGATCCGTATCATCACATTTTTGGGGATCGGCATTTCCGTTTTTGGGTTTCTTTCCGTTATCTGGGCGGTCCTTATGTATTTTTTGGGCAGAACAGTTGACGGCTGGGCCAGTATGATGTGTATAACCGCTTTTCTGGGAGGGATTCAGCTGCTGTCCCTTGGAATCATCGGAGAATATATTGGTAAGATCTATCTGGAGGCAAAGGGAAGGCCGCGGTATATTATTGCGGAGAAAGCAGGAGAGGAACATTTAAAGAAAAAGGGAACAGACAAGAGCGGATAGCTTTTGCTGTTCCCTTTTATAAAAGATATTTTTTGGAAATAAAAATTAATGTTCCAGCGGGTTGAGAAAGACAGAAGCGTGAAAAAATCCATTTTCCCATTGAAAAT
>DWYZ01000078.1 GCA_019118425.1 Candidatus Blautia faecavium
CTCGGTCTGGCCGGCCTTGCGAGGCTTGGAGGATTTCTTCTGCGCCGCTTCAGCCGCAGAGCATCTGTCTGAGCACCGCGAGTTATGCGGCGCGGCTGATAATCAGCGAGCGCAGAAGAAATCCCCAAACGCAGCACGCCGGCCAGACCGAGCCACACTTCCTCTTGGCGTCCCTTGCAGAGTCCCTTCATCACGCCTCCGCATTATAATCATCATTTTCCCGTCTTTTCTCCGCCTCCCGCGCCAAACTATACGGCGTATCATACCCAGGCATCTCCGGCGTAAACTCTCCCCGCAGATCCCTGTAAAACATCACCGCGCTCATCTCCATATAAGGCACAAGCCACAGCAAGGCAATATACAACGTAAACACCGATAAGATCAGCAAAGGAATAAAACTGATCTCTAAAAGAAGGTATTTCCCAATGTTTCCCTTCATAAGCTTAGCGCTCGTTTTCAGAGCCTCTATTCCTCCCAGCTCCAGATCATCCGCCAGCAAAAAATAAGTCAGCACAAAGGGAAGGGTTAAAAGCAGATTCAAAACCGAGGCCAAAAGCAACATAAGCCCCAGCTTCATAAGCCACTGCATATTTTCTTCCAGAGTCGTCCCTGGATCCACGAAATAGTTCACATAATAATAAGGTATGGACACGATCAGATCAATGATCCCCAGGACGATTCCGGCTATGATCACACGGTCTGGATAATTCTTAAAAAAGTAAAGCAGATCTCCAAAAGTATATGCCTTTCCCCTGGCCATATTTAAAAGCATATAGGACAATCCTGCTGAAAACACTCCCATGATCACAGACACGATAAACAAGGCGGCCTGGCCTGTTATGATATTAAGGATCGTAGTTCCCCCAAACAAAGCGGATACCAGCTCGCTTACGACCATATTAACCGCTGTGATCGCCAGCAGAGCAAGTATGATAATAGAATAATTTCCATGAAGCGTCTCTTTTGCATAAGTTTTCCATCGACGTATCTTTCTGCGCATTTCTCTCTCCTGTCTACAAAAACTTTTCTGACCGATTCCGGTTATATTCCCCGGTCATTCTCATTATGCTGCTTATATGATCCACATTGATACCATATATTTTCACATAGAATGATTATTTAATGCAGATCATATGCCCCCGCAGCCGCGCATCAAATATGCTGTCCGGGTGCGAATGTAACCTCATTATACCATTTTTCAAGAATTGTACAAGTCCCGGCTCTCTGCTATAATGTATCCCATAACAAAATTGATTTCCAGCTTGACAGTACACTGGTCAAACAGTGAAGAAAAAGGAGGCCTTTCATTGACACGAGAACCTAAAACAAACAGCCAGCAGAAAACCCTTTATATTCTTGGCTGGTTTCTGCTGGCCGGATGCGTTCTTTTTTATTTTCTTCTTATTTATGTTCCTTCCATACGCCGGCTTCCCTGCTGGTTCCGTCTTTTCACTGGCTTATACTGTCCGGGCTGCGGAGCTACCAGAGCCTTCGTCCTTTTATGTCAGGGAAGGCTGCTTGCTTCTCTTGCTTATTCTCCAGTCGTTTTATACAGCGCGGTCCTTTATCTCTGGTTTATGCTTTCTAATTCCATAGAATTTCTCTCCAAAGGACGTCTCTCCATAGGAATGCGTTACCGGAACCTGTATCTGTATATCGGGATACTTCTGATCCTCGGAAACTGGATCATAAAAAACCTGCTTCTCTTTCTTTAGAAGATACTGGTTCTTTAGGTTTTACTGGGGCAGCACCTCATTATGGTAAGTGAGGCTTGCTGCTGCGGTTTCGCTTACCTCTTTGTTAAACCATACTTCCAGGTAAGTATCCAGCTTACTTTCGCTGTTTTTATAAATGGTAAGGTAGCCGTTCTCCGTATCGTCTTCGTAAGTATAGCCATTCTCTTCCGCCATAGAGATCAACTCGTTTTTATCTGCTCCAAGGGAAATATTTCCCGCAAGCTTCATGGAAAGGATTTCCGGATCATAGGTAGCATGAGAAAGCTCTGTCACAAAACAATTCTCCATTGCCACTGCGTTTTCCGTAAGATTATATACACTGAAACGCACATTCTGATTTTCTTTCATCATATCGAAAAAGGCGAGTCCGCCGCCTTCCACGAAAGCATCCTCTTCCACATCCACCATAGTCCAGCCATTGGCTTCAAAAGCGCTTACCGGAGCGGGCAGAGTATACATATCTCCAAAAAACTCCACTGTAGGATCCATAAACGTGCCGCTAAGCTCTGCGGGAGCAGTATATGCGCTTACCGCCTCAGGGATTTCCTCGCTTACGCTTCCTTTGTCATATCCTTCCGGTTCTGTGAAATTTCTCAGGGAAACCTGTTTTAGTGTATTGTCATCCTTGTAAACATACAGTTCCACATCCTGGTACATATCCATCTGATAAGTGGCCTGTACATAATTGTCTCCCTCATAGGTATCGCTGGGTTCCCCGTACGCGGCTTTAATATCATCCATATTAGACTGTCCCATTGTGATACCCTTAGGCAGCCTGATCACGGTCTGAGTAAAGTCCACGTCCGTATACCCTTCGTCCACAGATAGTCCACCGACCAGGCATTCTGTAAGAGCTGCCTCATTGATTCCCAGATTCACGATATCCGCCCGGATGCTGCGGTCTCCCTTCACAAAACCTACGGAAGTATAGGAATTGCTCCCGATCATTTGTTCCGGGTCATCGTATTCGCTCAGTTCCCAGCCCTGGGCAGTCAGATCTGCATAAGCCATAGGAAGCTGATATACCACTCCATCGTATTCCAGCTGAAAACTGTACAGATCATCGGAAAGCTCTGCCGCGGTATTATCTGCGGCACTCTCCTGGGCATCTTCGCTGGTCCCTTCCTCCTGGGCAGCATCTTCCTGCTGTGTACTCTCTTGGGCAGCGTCTTCCTGCTGTACATTCTCCTCTGCCCACACGATTCCACAGGGCGCAGCTCCTAAAACTCCTGCCAGCATGATTCCAAGCCATTTCTTTTTTTTCATAGTTTTCCCTCCTTCAATATAAGCGCCCAAATCTGCTTGTACACATTCCCAGCGCTTGTATAATATTTTATTATAACGGAAGACTGTAAAAAATGCGATAACTTTACTGTAAAAATTGTGACAACTACGCATTTACACCCCGGCTATGTGATTTAAGAATTCTTGAATATAAGGAAGCGCCGCGCCGATCGTAATATTGTGCTTGGGCATTTTGCTGATATGGATAAAGTCTCTTTCCTCCGGAAAAGGCGTCATCTCCTGTATCAGATCATGCAGGAAAAAAATATCCCCCTCCTTTAAATATGGGGCCAGATATCCCCCAAGTATGAAGTCCGTATCATAAATCAAATGAAGCATATTTATAAGCCTGGCCAGATGAAACAGGTACGTTTCCCAACGTTCTTTTGCATCCTTCTCCTTCTTCTTTAACCTCCCAAAAAAACCTTCCAAGGATTCCCCCTCCAAAAGAGCCTCCAGGGAACAAAGGGTCTCTGCGCACCCCCGCTTCCCGCAATAACACGCCTTTCCATCCGGTTCCATCTGGATGTGTTCTATGGTAGCGCTGTGTCCGTGTTTCCCGCTTAACAGCTCTCCCTTAGAAATGATAGAAGCCCCCAGATGCCGGCTTAAAGAAAGATAAACCCCGTCCTTAAGCTCCGGCGATACCCAAAGCTCTGAAATCGCGGCGCTGTCGGCGTCATGTATAAAGGAGCAGGGATAGGGCAGGTGCCTGGTAAAAGCCTCCACAGAAAGTCCGGTGCAGGATAAAATTTCACCGTAAATGATAGTTCCATGGTCCGGAGACACCAGAGCCTGCATTGCCAGCCCGATTCCCAGGATCTGCTCTTCCCTTATACCGAGATACTCCTTGAACCTGAGAATTTCCCGGCAAACCTCCCGAAAATACTCTTCTCTATTTTCGTAGGCGATTTCAAAGGAAGAACCGCTGATTTTTTCTCCGTACAGATCGACAGCAATCATTTTTACTTCTTTTTTCAGGATCTCTGCTCCTATCCCAATACGATGATCCGGGACAATGGAATATGCTGCGGCCTTTCTTCCCACCGTCTCCGTGTCCATCTGGCCGTTTTTTTTAATCAGCCCGTCCTCTTCCAAAAGAGCCAGATTAGAAGCCACTGTAGGACGGCTTAAGTGAAGGTCATAGGCGATGCGCTGCTGGCAAACCTTGCGGTTTGTATAGATATATTGATAAATCAAATTCCGGTTATTCTTTTTTATCTGATTTGGTGTGATGATTTTTTTCATAAATACCGCCTTTATTTTGTAAAAACATTTTACAAAATATTATAACACAGAATCCTTTCAAAAATCTATTGTAGATCTCTCCAAATTACCCATATCAATCTTAGCAGGTATGCCTATTGACCCCAGAAACCAATTCCGCTATTATGTAATTATAATTTGAAAAATAGCTTTACAAAATAAAAGTACAAGAAAGGACGGACCATATGGGAATTATTGAAAAAATGCGCCTGGACGGTAAAAAAGGCTTTGTCACCGGAGGCGCCAGAGGAATCGGAAAATGCACAGCCACCGCTTTTGCTGAAGCAGGAGCTGACGTAGCCATCGTAGATATTGATCTGGAAGAAGGAAAAAAGACAGCCGCCGAGATCGCAGAGAATACCGGCCGGAAAGTAATCGCCATCCAGACGGACTGTACAGATAAAGACCAGGTGGACGCCATGGTAGAGCAGGTGGTGACAGAACTTGGCGGTCTTGATTTCTGCCACAATAATGCCGGGATCTGCATTAACGCCCCGGCAGAAGAAATGACATATGAACAGTGGCTTAAAGTGATTAATATAAACCTGAACGGAATTTTTCTCACAGACATCGCGGCAGGAAAATACATGCTTGCCCACGGCGGCGGTTCCATCATAAACACCGCCTCCATGTCCGCTCATATCGTAAATGTTCCCCAGCCTCAGTGCGCATACAACGCCTCAAAGGCAGCTGTGATCCAGCTCACCAAATCCCTGGCCATTGAATGGGCAAAGCGCAATGTGCGGGTAAACAGCATCAGTCCTGGGTATATCGGCACAGAGCTGACGCTGAATTCCCCTACACTCCTTCCCCTGATCCAACAGTGGAACGAAATGGCTCCCCTGGGAAGACTTGGAAAGCCGGAAGAACTGGAATCTATCTGCGTATACCTGGCAGGCGATACCAGCACCTTTACTACCGGCTCTGACTTTATCATTGACGGAGCCTTTACCTGCTTTTAAAAATACGAGGCGGACAAACGCCATGTAAACACACGTTCTAAAAAAGAGGCAGCCCTGTTTAAATTTCTTTTTTGAAATATGAATTTTCACAGTGCTGTCTCTTTATTATAGCATCCTCCGGAATATGGAGCAGCTCCATAATTAATTGTCTTAAAGCAGATGGATAAATTTTTACAGGTTTTTCGTCAGTTCCTTCACAAAAGGAGCCGCCGGATGATTCTTTATATTTTCCGGAGTGTCTATCTGCAGGGCGCATCCATGATCCATGACCAGCACCCGGTCTCCCAGCCGCATGGCTTCCCGTATGTCATGGGTGATAAATACCACAGTAAGCTTTAGTTTCTTATGAAGTTTCAAGATTTCATCCTGCATAGTTTCTCTTGTGATCTCATCCAGGGCTCCAAAAGGTTCATCCATTAAAAGGATCCTGGGATCTGCGGCAAGAGCCCTTGCGATCCCTACTCTCTGCTGCTGGCCCCCTGATAATTCACTGGGATATCTTTTCAGCAGTTCTTCGTCAAGTCCTACTATTTTCATAAGGCTCCTTGCAGTCTCGTGATTTTGCTTTTTATCTTTTTTTCCGCTGATCACAGGAACGTAGGTAATATTTTTTTCCACTGTCATGTGGGGAAACAGGCCCTTATTCTGGATCACATAGCCGATCCGTCTCCTAAGGGCGATGAGATCCGTCTTGCGCAGGTCTTTTCCTTCTACCATTACCTGCCCTTTATCCGGCATGAACAATCCGTTCATCATCTTTAACATAGTGGTCTTTCCGCAGCCAGATCTTCCAATAACAGTTAAAAATTCCCCTTCCTCTACCGAAAGGCAAAAATCCTCCAATATCTGATTTTCCCCAAAAACTTTCGACACATGATCCAGTCTGATGATGTCCATCTTACTCCTCCAGAATCCCTTTGGATATCAAAAATTTCTCTGCCACGTCCGCTTCATCTTTTCCGTCTACTTCTACCTGATAGTTTAACTCTGCCATTTCCTGGTCTGTGAGTATTCCGTCCATTTCCATCAAAGCGTCCTCGAGTCCGGGATACTCCTCCAGAGCCTCATTTCTCACCACTGTAGAGCAAAAATAATTCACTTGGAGATGTTTGTCGTCTTCCAGGACTTTTACATCATCCCTGCTCAACTGTGCGTCGGTGGTAAATCCATTAGTCACGTCAATATCTCCGCTCTCCATAGCCTGGTATTTCAGGCCAATGTCAATATCCTTTACATCCTTAAAATTCAGTCCATAAGTCTCCTCTAAAAGTCCGAATCCGTCTTCCCTCTCTACATAATCAGGGTTTCCCCCGAATACAAGCTGGTCGGACACTTCCGCCAGATCAGACGTGGTTTCCAGTCCATATTCCTCCGCCACATCGCTTCGCACGGCAACGGCAAAAGTGTTGTTAAATCCATAAAGGCCAACCCAGGTCATATCGTAGTTCTCTTCATACTCTTCCTTCAGTTTTTCAAACATTTCTTCATCGTCCACTTCATCCGCCTCGTGTCCCAGGACCATGACCCATCCGCTGGAAGTGTATTCCGGGTAAAGATCGAACTCTCCTTTTTCCATGGCCGGCTGGATATTGCTGGTTCCACCGCCGATTCCTTTGGTGATCTCTGCCTCGTAGTCTGTTTTATCCTCAATGATCAGCCGGAGCATTTCTCCCAGAATATACTGTTCTGTCATAGGCTTGGTAGCGATCTGTATGGGATCCGATGCGGCCTTTACTTCCTGTATACTTCCATAACCTCCGTTTACTGTAAGCAGCGCGCCTGCCAGTAATAATGTAAACAATCTTTTCTTCATATTAACAACTTCTCCTTTTCTTTAGTCTTTTTTCTAGTTTTCCCAGGAGCAGATCACTGATCAAAGCCAAAAGGGCAATCAGAAAACTTCCTCCAAAGGTAAGGGCTGTATTATAAATGGTAATCCCTCTGTAAATAGCCACGCCAAGTCCGCCGGCTCCGATAAAGGAAGCTATAGCCGCAACAGAAATAGTCATGACCACCATGTTCCGCACGCCGGCTATGATCACGCCCATGGCCAAAGGCAGCTTGATCTTTACCATGATCTGAAATCTCGTACTTCCCATTCCTTCTGCCGCCAGAATAATCTCCTGGCTTACGCCCCGGATTCCGGCATAGGTATTTCTTATCATAGGCATGATGCCGTAAACCGTAAGGGCTACCACTGCCGTCTTATTGCCGATCCCGATAAAAGGAATGAGCATTCCCAGCAAAGAAATGGAAGGAATGGTGTAAAAAACATTGGCAATTCCCAGGACAAAGGGAGCAATCTTATCGTGCTCCGAGATCACCATTCCGATCAAGAGCCCGATCACTCCTGCCAGGACTACAGCCGTGGCTGAGAGGACGATATGCTGGAGTACAAGTTCAAGAAACCAGTCCGCTCTTTCTATGTATGTCTCCGCTACTTCTTTAATCAGTTCCAAAGCTTATCCTCCTGCTGTATCTTACTCATGGATTTTTCTCACTGCGCCTGCCGGACAGGTTTCCATGCAGGCTCCGCACTGAAGGCAATGGGACGGATCGATCCGATAAACCGATCCTGGAGTTATACACTTCTGGGGACATGCGTTGACACAGTTTCCGCAGGCAATACAGTTGTCCATGATCTCGAATCCGGCTTTCTCCTCTTCCATTCCATAAGAAAAGGTTTCCCTGTTAATGGGATAGTTCAATAGGTCAAACCATTCACCGGTTCCCTCATATATCAAAAAGGCGTCCAGGATGTATCTGGTATCTCCCGGGTACACTTCGTTCATTCCCGGATTTTCCTCGAATACCTTGTCCACCCATTTTTTCTCTACTTTTTTTACCTTTCCGTAAAATTTCAGGGACTGGCAGTCCGGACACATAGCGCTCAGAGCGACCTCCCCTGTTTCCGTAAGCTGCTCGTAAAAGGGCTTGCCCTTGGATGTAACGATATACATGCCCTCGTCTGCGGCGATCATCACATTGATGATGCGGCTTCTGGGATGTCCCTGGGCGTCTACGGTTCCGGCTGATGCGATTTTTACTTTACGAAACATGTCTACATATTTTCTTGCTTTTTCATTCATTTTATCTTATCCCTTCTTTTGTTGTAATCATCTTTGTTACAATAAGAAGTATAACTCAGCTTTCTCCTGTTGTCAAGCGTTTTGTTACAAAGAAAATCACAGCACCGGAAATTCCAGTCTGTGATTTTTTTATTCTATGTAAAGCTATTTATATCAGTCAGCAAGATTAAAGGCATCATGCACCGCATTCATAGCGCGCACGCCGTCCTTCTCATCGATCAGAACAGTAATACGGATCTCAGAAGTAGAGATCATATTGATGTTTACACCTTCATTGTAAAGGCTTTCGAACATCTTTGCCGCCACACCCGGATTGCTCATCATGCCGGCTCCTACTATAGAAAGCTTGGCGATATTCCGGTCAGAATGAATCTCCTGATAGCCAAGGCGCGCCTGGTTCGCGTCCAGCACGGCCATTGCTTCATCCAGATCATCTCTGTTTACAGTAAAAGAAATATCCTTGGTGCCAGCCCGTCCGATGGACTGAAGGATCACATCCACGTTAATATTTTTCTTTGCCAGGGTATCAAACACCTTAAATGCCATTCCCGGCACATCCTTAATTCCAATGACCGCGATTCTTACGGCCTCTGTATCTAATGCGACTCCGCTGATCAACATTCTCTCCACTGTGACTTCCTCCTTTACAATGGTTCCCTCACTATTATTCAGACTGGAGCGTACCACAAGGGGAACTCCGTATTTCTTCGCCATTTCCACAGAACGATTGTGAAGTACGCCAGCCCCTAAGGTAGCCAGGTCGAGCATTTCATCATAAGTGATCTCTTTTAACTTTCTGGCGTTTTTAACCTTTCTGGGATCAGCCGTATAGATCCCGTCCACATCCGTGTAAATCTCACAGGCATCCGCATGGAGAGCCGCTGCCAGCGCCACGGCGGTGGTATCGGATCCTCCCCTTCCAAGAGTTGTGTAATCGTCGTATTTATCTACTCCCTGGAAACCGGTGACAATGACGATCCTTCTTCCGTCCAGTTCCCGTCTGATCCGCTCTGTATCGATCCGTTTCAGCCTTGCGTTTCCATGGACGCTGGTGGTATACATGGGAACCTGAAAGGCATTCAGGGACACCGCCGGGATGCCAAGCTTATTCATTGCCATAGCCATCAAAGAAACCGACATCTGTTCCCCGATGGTAAAGAGCATGTCCATCTCTCTTTTCGGCGGCTTTTCATTGATATCCTGTGCCATGGAGATCAGTTCATCTGTATATTTTCCCATAGCGGAGAGGACAACCACAACGTCATTGCCCTTTTTATATTCTTCGATACATCTGTTGGCAACGTTAAAAATACGTTCTTTATTAGCCACAGAGGTACCGCCAAACTTCTTAACTACAAGCATAGTTTCCTCCTAATCCCATCGAATACTATTTTTATCCCGCCTGTCCGGTAAAGAGATACCTCATCAGATCCCATCCGTGAGCTATCCGGTTTCCACTTTCCGCCGCTTCTTTTTCGTTATAGCTCCAGGAATGATCTTCAGGCGCACTGCTGTCGTATAACAGATACGGCACAGGCTCCGCAACATGTGTGCGCACCTTTATGGGGGTGGGATGATCCGGAAGGATCAGCATACGGTATTCTTCCCCTGAGGCATCCAGTCCTTCTTTTACAAGACGGATCACTCTTTCATCCAGGTATTCGATGGCCTGGATCTTTTTCTCTGTGCTGCCCTGGTGTCCCATTTCGTCCGGCGCTTCCACGTGAATATAAGCGAAATCATAGCCTTTATTCACCAGAGCGTCCACCGCTGCCTTTGCTTTTCCTTCGTAATTTGTATGAAGGCCTCCATTGGCCCCTTCCACGATGATCCGGTCCATTCCGGCTCCTACTGCAATTCCCTTTAACAGATCCACTGCTGAGATCATAACGCCTTTTTTGTGGTAGATTTCTTCAAAGGAGGCAAGAGAAGGTCTGGTCCCGGCGCCCCAGAACCAAAAGCTGTTCGCCGGCCTTAAGCCCTCAGCCTTTCTTTTAAGGTTCAAAGGATGCTCCTTTAGGATCTCATAGCTTCTCTCCTGCATATGCCGAAGGATCTTATCTTCCGGAAGATAAGGTCCGATCTTTTTCGTAAGGATGTCATGAGGAGGCGTCAGCTCCAGCACTTTTCCCTGATCCCAGATCATACAGTGGCGATAGCTGGTCCCTGTATAAAAACGATAGGTCTCATCCGCGATCTCTTTACATACCGCGTCCAGGAGGATCTGGGCATCCTCTGTGGAAATCTCATCCGAGCTGTGGTCTAAGATACGCTGCTCCTCATAAGGAACCGCGTCCTCTGACAGGGTGACAAGATTACAGCGGTAAACCACATCCGTATCCTTCATATCCACACCGATGCTGAGCGCTTCCAGAGGAGAACGGCCTGTGTAATATTTCTTCGGGTCATAGCCCATTACCGAAAGATTCGCCGTATCGCTCCCCGGCGCCATCCCTTCCGGGATCGTAGCCACCATGCCGATTTCTGATTTTTTTGCCAACGCATCCATGACAGGCGTCCTGGCCGCCGAAAGCGGGGTGCCGCCCCCAAGCGTCTCTAAAGGCCAGTCCGCCATGCCGTCTCCTAAAACTACCACGTATTTCATAAGCTCCCTCCAAACACTGCTCAGTCTTTTACCCGGATCATGGCTTTTATGCTGCCGTTCAGCATTTTTGCCTTTTCCTTATATTCTCCCTGCTTCATGGACTCTGTGATAAAGGCGAATTCTCCGGGAAGGTTTTTCAGATTCACAACCTTTACTTTTCCAAAAACCTTCTCCACGTCCTCCACTGTAGTGCCCTTTACTCTCACAAAGAATCTGCCCTTTACCTCATCCAGTTCCATAAGCTTAAGGGGTCTGCTGTTCCAGTTGGTCATAAGGTTTCTGTGCAGGTGTCTGGCCTCGTCCACTACATCCGCCACTACCGCGCTTGCAGTGGGAAGCTTGCCGGCGCCGCTTCCATAAAACATGGCGTCGCCCAGCACATTTCCGTGTACGAAAATGCCGTTGAACACATCGTTGACGCTATATAACGGGCTGTCCTGCCCGATCAGGAAGGGAGCTACCATTGCATAAAAAGAATCCTCCCCGATCTTACGGCTGGTAGCCAAAAGCTTGATCGTCATGCCAAGCTCTTTGGCATATTCCATATCCTCGGGGGTGAGTTTGGTAATTCCCTCTGTATAAATGTCTTCATAATTTAAGAATTTTCCATAGGCAAGGGAAGATAAGATGGCGATCTTGCGGCAGGCATCATAGCCTTCCACATCCGCTGTGGGGTCCGCCTCCGCATATCCCTTTTCCTGGGCTTCTTTTAACGCGGTCTCGAATCCGCACCCTTCTGTGCTCATCTTATAGAGCATATAGTTCGTGGTGCCGTTTAATATGCCGGTAATCTCGTCAATCTCATCTGCTGTCAGGGAAGAGTTCAGCGCGCGGATAATGGGGATTCCGCCTCCGCAGCTTGCCTCAAACAGGAAATTAATGTCTTTTTCCCTGGCGATCTCCATCAATTCCGGTCCATATTTCGCCACCAGCGCCTTGTTAGAAGTGCAGACGCTTTTTCCCGCCATGAGGGCACGCTTTACAAAAGTGTGCGCCGGTTCGATACCGCCCATGACTTCCACGATAATATCTACTTCCGGGTCATTGATAATGATTTCATAATCATGCACCAGAATCTCCTGTACCGGATCTCCGGGGAAGTCCCTCAGATCCAGCACATATTTAATCCTGATTTCTTCTCCTGCCCGCTTGTTTATGCTTTTATGATTGGTATTGATCACTTCCACCACACCGCTTCCTACGGTGCCGTATCCTAAAACTGCTATGTTTATCATTGTTTCCTCCATTTGGCGCACCTGCTGCGCTTGTTCCGGCAGATCCGGAAGGTTTCTCCCGTCCTTTTTATTCCCTGCCTAATATTTTAAGATAATGTATGCCGCTGCTCTGCTCGATCGTCTCTACCATTGCCTCCGCGTCCCCTTCCCCCGGAAGGATGTCCACGCTGAGGGTGAGCGTCGCCACTCCGTTAATGGGAATGCTCTGATGGATCGTAAGGATATTCCCACGGAAGCGGGCGATGGTAGTAAGTACATTGGACAAAAGCCCCGGTTCATCGTCCATCTGGATGATGAAGGTGATAGTTTTCCCTTTCGCTTCTTCATGAAAGGGAAAAATATCATCCTTATATTTATAGAAGGAACTGCGGCTGATGCCTGTAAGCTCAGCGGCTTCCTGCACAGTGGGCGCCTTTCCCGAATCTAAAAGCTTTTTCGCCTCTACGACTTTTAAAAGCACATCGGGAACTGCCCTTTCTCTCACAACAAAATATTTTTTCTTATCTGCTGTCCGTTCCATATCTTCCCTTTCTGTCCGTTTCGCAAAGACACTTGTTTCTCCACGAAAGATATGTTACCATACATGAACAGATACTTCAAGTTCTTTTTCAGATACTCAGGAATTCTGGGCAGGATTTTTGGAAAGGGCGATCCATTTCAGATAGGCATTGATAAAAATATCGATCCCTCCGTCCAGAACTGCGTCTACATTTCCGGTTTCTTCGTTGGTTCGGTGATCCTTTACCATTGTATAAGGCTGCATGACATAGGAACGGATCTGATTTCCCCAGCCAATATCCGTCACTTCTCCTCTGATGCCGGAAAGCTTTTCTTCCGCCTCCTGCTGCTTTAAAAGGTACAGCTTCGCTTTCAGCATCTGCATGGCCTTATCCTTATTCATGTGCTGGGAACGCTCATTCTGGCACTGTACCACGATTCCTGTGGGGAAATGGGTGATACGGATAGCTGATGAGGTCTTATTAATGTGCTGGCCGCCGGCACCACTGCTTCGATAGGTATCAATGCGGATGTCATCATCATTGATCTCCACATCCAGATCCTTTTTAATATCCGGCATGACATCACAGGATACAAAGGAAGTCTGGCGTTTTCCCGCAGCGTTAAAGGGCGAAATACGCACTAATCTGTGTACGCCTTTTTCTGATTTCAGATAACCGTATGCATTTTCTCCGTTTACCTGGAAAGTTACGGATTTAATCCCCGCTTCTTCTCCGTCCAGATAGTCCAGGACTTCCATAGTAAACCCTTTCCGGTCTACCCAGCGGCTGTACATACGGTAAAGCATGCTGCACCAGTCGCAGGCCTCTGTACCTCCTGCTCCTGCATTCAGCTTGATAATGGCGTTTTCACTGTCGTACTCCCCTGAGAGGAGAGTCTTTATACGGATGGCATCGAAATCCTTCTGGAACGTATCCAGCATTTCCTGGATTTCCGGGATCAGATCCGGATCGTTTTCCTCATATCCCATTTCGATCATGGTCTCCATGTCTTCCATCTGGGAAGTAAGGTTCTGATAGGTTTCTATGTCATCCTTCAGGCTTTTTAACTCTTTCATTTTTTTCTGAGAGGCTTCTGCATTGTCCCAGAAATCCGGTGCTTCCATTTCCCTCTCTAATTCTTCGACCTTCTGCTCTTTATTAGCCAGGTCAAAGTGAATCCCTCACTTCCACTAATGGTTCTGTGTAGGTCGCAAGAATGCTCTTGAACTGGTCTAATTCAACCATAGCTTCACCTTCTTTCTCATATATTGACCTGCAGCCGCGCAGCAAACGCGGTCCAGGTGTAACATGTAACAAAATTACTCAATGTATACAATAGCATAATGAAATGAAAATTACAAATGAAATCGTAGGCAGATCGTAAATATAAAACCGGATTATTTTAGTTATGGATTAGAGCCGAAGAATATAGTATAATGAAACAAATTGAGGGAAGAGACAGAGGCTGGACGGAGGTGATTTTTTGAAAAGTTACTATGAAATCCTTGGAGTGGACAGAGAAGCTTCTCAGGAAGAAATCAAAGCCGCTTACCGAAAACTCGCCAAGAAATACCATCCTGATTCCGGAAACGAAGATGAAGCAATACGTGAGAGATTTCTGGAGATCCAGGAAGCATACGGAGTACTTTCAGACCCTGAAAAAAGAAAAATGTACCACTATTACGGCCATGAAGCATATAGAAAAAGCTATCACGCCCAGTATTCTTACGCAGACTCTGCTGACGCTGAAACAGGTCACTGCGGAAACTGCGGGTACGGAAGGAAAAAACCTTCTGAAGACGAAGGGCCTCCGCCCCAGTCTGTGCGCATCGCTGTATGGCTTGAGCTGGATGAAACATTACGTGAAGTGGTTAAAGACGCCTATTACACAGAAAGAAATACAAGCTCAGCTTCTGTGAACCATCCGGCAGAAAAAAGCTGGAAGTTTCAAGTAAAGATACCCGCCGGATCCTACGATCACCAGTTTTTCGTCTTAGAGGATGTGATCTGCAGCGGAGAGGACTTCCTGGAGTATCAGAGGAAACATAATCCAGATAAATTATACACCATTATTATCCTTTTAAGAGAAAAACCAGGTTTTATCCGCCAGGGATATCATCTGTATACTGACTGTAACGTGGATTTCCACACCCTTGTCCTGGGAGGCACGATAAAAGTTCCGGGAATTTCCGAGGAAATCCTGGTAGATATTCCGCCCGGCACCTCTTTAGAAAGAAAGCTCCGCCTGGTAAATCACGGCCTGATCCGGCCGAAAAAAATGGGCGGACGGGGAGATTTATATGTAAAACTGCATATCCGAATTCCTCAGGAGCTTACACCCTCGCAGCTTGCAGCGTTTCAGAATCTTAAAGAGGCTATGGAAGAAGCAGAAGACTAACCTTTTTTAAGGCTGCACTGTAAAACGAGTACAATTCGCATACAATGGGAGGCTTATCGCTTAATGTTTCTTATACAATATATTCCTATGCTCGAAGTTTTATTTTTTAACCTGTTTGCAATAAATAAATGCTGCCATAAAAAATATTCTGCTGCCAAAACGGTTTTGGTACTCTTTTTGTGGAGCGCCCTCCTTTTGGTCATTTCCAATAATTTTGTGGAATATACCGGCCTTAAAGGAAATGGACAGTTTATGACAGCAGGTCTTTTATACCTGATCCCCTTAAAATTTTTGTATAAGGAAAAAATACTTATCCTGTGCAGCGTCACGTGCACCTGCTGCGTTTATACCATAGGTATCTTCGCTGTTTCCCGCCAGCTTTCCTATATGATGGGTTCTGAATTTTTCCTTCTGCTTATACTGGAAAATATTATTTTTCTCATTACCCTGGTTCCTTTTTACCGGCAGTTTATGGCAAACTTTATCCGGGTGTTAAATAATATCGGATCCTTTGACAAACAATGGTATAAATATCTGGCAATAACCAGCTGCCTGTTTTTTATTACTTTTTCCACTGTACAGTCTGCTTTTATTTCGGAGACGGCAGCTATCCATAAGATCCTGGCCTTGGTCTTTTTGCTGGTCACTATCTTTATGTCCTATTTTATTTTTTATAGGATTATAATGGACTCCATTAAAATGACCCAGCTGGAACGCGCGGTCCTTTACGATCCCCTCACAGGGCTTGGGAACAGAAAACATCTGTGGGAAAACCTGCATTCATTGATCGAAGCTGATCAGACCTTTTCTGTTTTATTCATGGATCTGGATCATTTCAAACAGATCAACGATCAATACGGGCATATGATAGGGGATGAATATTTAAAACATTTTAGCCGGATCAGTTCTGATATCCTGCAGGACCACGGAGAAGTTTATCGTTTCGGAGGCGACGAGTTTGTGGCTGTCTACCGGGGCATTGTGCCTGAATCCGTCCTTACGGCTCTAAAAGAATGCAGGGACTGGGATATAGGCGCCCCATGTCCCTTTAACCAGGTGAGCACCGGCTTTCTTCTCTGCGAACCGCCCCATGAGAGTGTGGAAGAGATTCTTCACCGGGTGGATGAATTGATGTATGAGAATAAATTAAAAAAGAAAGAGCAAAGTGATGCCCCGGCTGTCCAGTAAAAAGTTTCATGCCTATAAAGAAATAATTCCATTACTATAGATGAGGCTGTCTGCTGACAAATGTCAGCACGCCCTCATCTTCCCACTACCGCCGCCAGCACCTTCATTCCCCCCGCCAGCACCATCACAAGAATAGGATTTAACTTAGCTTTCTTCAACAGAAAAAAAGAAATCAAAAAAATAATCACCAAGCTCCAGTTAGTAGAGGCCAGTTCGATCAGCTCCTCATTTCCCCAAAAGGCGGAGATTAAAATAGAGACCCCGGCGGAAGCGATCATGGCCACCACTCCGGGGCGAAGAGTGGTCAGCACTCCCTGCAGCAGATCCATACTCCGATATTTCAGATAAAATTTCGCAAGCAAGGTCACGATAATACAGGAAGGCAGAATACAGCCCACAGTTGCCACAAGGGCTCCCGGAATCCCCGCGATCTTTATCCCCACGAAAGTGGCGGAATTGACCGCTATCGGTCCAGGTGTCATCTGAGATATGGTGATCAGGTCTGTAAACTCATTCATATCCAGCCAGCCATGCAATGTCACGATCTGTCCCTGGATCAGGGGCATCGCCGCATATCCTCCGCCGAAGCTGAACAGACCGATCTGAAGAAAACTTAAAAATAACTGAAGATAGATCATTTGTACCTCCTCCTGACGCCTTTTGCTTACAAAGCAGGATGACTGCGTCAATAATAGCTGAGTTGGAAGTTTACCTCCCAGCCCTCTTCTTATTCCATAAAGTCCTTGCCACGCCCACCAGTGCACAGGCGAGAACTACATAGATTACATTTACCCCTAAAAAACAAGTTGCCGCGAATGCCAGTATCATGATCACCAAAGATATCTTATTTTTTCCCTGCACGATCCCAGCTCCCATCTCATAGACAACCGCAGCGATCACCGCTCCTACCCCCGCCTGCATTCCGGAAAGCATTTCACTTACGATAAAATTACTCCGAAAGGCGTTGTAAAACACAGAGATTAAAGAAATGATCACAAACGGCGGAATAATCGTTGCAATAATAGCAGTAACCGCTCCAGCCATCCCGGCCAGCTTGTACCCTACTACAATAGCGCCGTTTACCGCAATGGCCCCAGGGGAAGACTGTGCAATCGCAATCAGGTCGAGCATTTCCTCTTCCTCGATCCAGTGGTATTCATCCACAAATTTCTTTTTCATAAGAGTTACGATCACATATCCTCCGCCGAATGTAAAGGCGCTGAGATACAGGGTTGAAACAAAAAGCTTCCACAGAATTTCTTTTTTCGAATACATCATGTTTTCCTCTTTCTGACGCACTCGCTGCGTCAATAATGGTAGATGTGAAAGTTCACTTTCACACTTTCCCCTCTTTTATACAGCAGATCTATTTTTCTTAAATACCTCTCTCGTGGGGATTGTATCCCCCAAGCCACAGATAGAGCCGCATCCAAACCTTCTCCTTTTTTAGTATATTTCTTCTTGATTCATAAGTAAAATAGTATTATCTTATTATAAACATAATATTTTTATTATAAAGGGAGAATTGTCCTATGACTTTAAGACATATGAAGATATTTGTCGCCGTGTTCCGCCACAGCAACATTACCAAAGCCGCCCAGGAGCTGCATCTTGCCCAGCCATCCGTTAGTCTTGCCATAAAGGAGCTGGAAAATTATTATGGAATCCGTCTTTTCGAAAGGATTGGAAAAAGAATCTCCCCTACAGAAGGGGGAAAAGAATTTTTTGGCTACTCCCTCCACATTGTGTCCCTTTTTGAAGAAATGGAAAAAAGAATGAAAAACTGGGATGTGTCAGGAACCATTCGGATCGGAAGCAGCATTACGATCGGCACGCACATTCTTCCTGGTCTTATCCGGAACTACCAGGCAGAATTTCCGGATTTAAAAATAAACGCCATTATCAGCAATTCCAGTACCATAGAAAATCATATTTTAGATAACACCATTGATCTCGGCCTGATCGAAACCCAGCCGGAACACGAAGGTATCCAGGCAGTCCCTTTTATGAAGGATAGTCTGTGCGCCATTGTAGGCTGCAGCCACCCTCTGGCAAAAGAATCTTCTGTCACCCTCTCTGATCTTGCCCAGTATCCTTTCTTAATGCGGGAAAAAGGAAGCGCCGGGCGTGAAATCCTGGATTCTTACTTTTCTATCCAGCAGTTAAATGTCCGTCCTGCCTGGGAGAGCTCCAGCACCCAGGCGATCGTAAAGGGAGTGGCGGAAGGCTTGGGCGTCGCCGTTCTGCCCTATCTTTTAGTGGAAAAAGACATTCAGGAAAAAACAGTCCGCATGCTACCTTTCACCAGGCCTTTGTCACGGGATCTGAACATCATTTACCATAAAAGCAAGTATCTGACACCTAACATGAAAGCTTTTCTCTCCCTGTGCCTGGCATATGGCCGCCATACTTAGAATACCCGCGCGATCATTCTTAAATTTACATGGAATCCCTACTAAAGGTAACTTTAACTTTTGCGCTCTAGGCTGCGGCCTTTTTCTTTATATAATACGCTAATCCAACCAGATCGGCCAGCCCCCATCCAATTGGTACCGACCACCAAATCCCAGCCACTCCTATGGAGGGAACGGCAGACAGAAGATATGCCAGCGCCACGCGTGTCCCAAGAGAAATCACCGTAAGCACTACGGACATCCCCGGCTTTCCTATGCCGCGGTACAGCCCATAAAGCAGAAACAGGCAGCCGATCCCACAGTAAAAGGCGCCTTCAATGTGCAGATACCGGACTCCTTCACTGATAATCTCCGTCTCACCGGCATTTACAAAAATAAGCATCAACTGCCGCGCTCCAATCCATACCAC
>DWYZ01000079.1 GCA_019118425.1 Candidatus Blautia faecavium
ATCAGTGATATGCTGCCGGAAATGGTTTTTTCTGGAATTTTCCAGAGAAAGGATACGGAAAAGTTTCCGCTCTAATTCCGCAATGAGCTTCTTGTTTTTGATGATATAATGCTTTTGATCCCCGCCCACATGTATTCCGTCTATGTATTTGTCCGTAATCGGGATCGCATCACTGATGAAGAAAATAGACTGTGATGAAGTGCGCCCGATATGATAGTAACAGGAGCGGATATCTCTTTCCGGAAGACTAAGATAAAAATCCAGTCGCTGCTGTTGTGCCGGGTTTCTGTGGTTTAGTTTTCCCATTGGAATCGCCCAGTATAAATCGGGATGTTCACTGGATTTGATAAGGCAGACCATGGGACGATGCTTGGTATCATTCCAGGTGCCGCCAACAGACTGGATCATTTTAGAAAATTCTGGTGTAGTGTAATATAATCCACGTTCTATCATTTGGATACCGCTTTCTTGTAAAAGAAAGCCTCCGGCTCTCACCGGAGGCTGATAAACAATGTTTCTTTGCCGCACATTGTGAAGCGTATTTGTGTAAGCAATGTTTCTTTGCCGTACATTGCGAAACGTGTTTGCATAAACAGTGTTTCTATGCCGTACACTGTAAAACGTTCTTACACCTGGCGGACTGTGAGACCTGGATGCCGGACTTTATGAAGGGGCTGGCCGGGGGCATTGAGGAGAACCGGAACCTGGTGGAGAAAGCTGTCCGGGATGTGGCTTCGGATATGGTACTTTCACCGAAAGTAAACGGGATGGAGTATGGCTGTGCCGATGGCGCTTTATCTGGCGGGAATATGTCCGACCTGATCTCCGGGATTTCTTCCGCGGTATCGGAAGCGCTGACGGGATTTTCCGGCCCGCAGGGGAACATTATGATCCCGGTGTATGTGGGCGGCACGCTTTTAGATGAACTGGTAGTGACAGTGCAGGCAAGACAGAGCCTGCGGTCAGGAGGGAGGTAAGCTATGGCATTTATACAGTATCTGACCTTTGACGGGATGGCTCTCCCCCTGCCGGATTCCTATGAAGTACAGATGGATGATGTGGAGGCGGACTCAGGCGGGGAGACAGAGGCAGGGACGGTGCAGCGGGATGTTGTGCGCATAGGTGTGGTGAGCATCCCGGTGACGTTCTCGGTGTCGGCAAAGTGGCTGAAGATTCTGACGGAGTTTAAGCAGCAGGAAAAGATCACGGTGGGGTATTTTGATACGGAGACGTTGGCGGTGAAAACGGCGGAGATGTATATCGAAGGTTATAAAGCATCTCTGTTGAAGGGATACATCCCGGAAAGGGCTGTGGATGGTGTGTTTTACTCTGCGGGTGTTCTGAAACGGTATTCTTTTTGGGATAAAACTATGATATAATCATTTTCAGATATCATAAACACAAAGAAACGGTAACTTCATGTTTTGGAAGGTTGAATATTTGAAAACTGCGGGGGAAATATGAAAATTGAACATATCGCACTTTATGTAAACAACCTGGAAAATGCGAGGGATTTTTTCGTGAAATATCTGGAAGCTGACTCGAATGAGGGATACCATAATCCAAAAACGAATTTCAGATCCTACTTTCTTTCGTTTGAAGATGGTGCGCGGATTGAAATTATGAATAAGCCGGAAATGCCGGATCTGCCAAAGGATCCTGTCCGCACAGGATATGCGCATATTGCGTTTAGTGTTGGGAGCAAAGAAAAGGTGGACGAGTTAACAGCACGGTTAAAAGCGGACGGTTATGAAGTTTTAAGTGGTCCCGGAACAACGGTAGATGGCTATTATGAGAGCTGCATTGCTGTGGTGGAACAGAATCAAATTGAAATTACTGTTTAATCACGGCCTGGAATTTATAGGAGGAAACGGGCATGGATATAAAAAATTTGAAATGGACAAGGGAACCAAAAGACTATGTCGTAAGGAGCGATAGGATAGAAATCATAACACAGCCGGGAACAGATTTATGGCAGAGGACGTATTATCATTTCCGCAATGACAATGCTCCCTTGCTGCAGATGGAAACAGAAGAAAAATTTTTCTCATTTGTAGTAAAAACCGATTTCACAGAAAGCCATCATCGTTTTGACCAGTGCGGAGTTGTTATGTACCTTGACAGTGAGAACTGGCTGAAAGGATCTGTCGAGTATGAGAATGAGGAGTTCCAGCATCTTGGAAGCGTTGTGACCAATGGGGGATATTCCGACTGGGCAACAACGGAAATAAGCGCAGGCATTAAATCCATGTGGTATCGTTTCAGCAGACGTGAGGACGATTATTGCATTGAGTGTTCGGAAGATGGGATACGTTTCCGGCAGATGAGGATCTGCCATATGGGGCAAGGCGCAGGAAAGATAAAGTTTGGTATCTATGCCTGCAGTCCGGAAAATTCATCCTTTAAAGCAGTATTTACAGATATGAAGCTGACAGATTGCCAATGGAAAGCACATGACGGACAGCAGCCGGATAAAGAATAAGTGCTTGTATATTTTCAGATTATGATAGGATTAAAAAGAGGAACAGTAAAATTAGTACCTCACCAAAAAGAATGGGTCGATAGTGCGGGAAAGATAATGGAAGAATTAAGGCATCTTTTAGGAGCTGCAGTGACTGATATTCAGCATATAGGCAGTACTGCTATTCCTTCCATCCACGCAAAACCGATTATCGATCTTGCCGTTGCTGTCCGCGATTTAGAGGACATACTGCCTTATGTAGAAGTACTAAAGCAGCATCACATTATTTTTCGCGGCGAAATTATTACAGGAGAAATATTGTTTGTAATAGGCAGCGATGAGGTACGGACACACCATATCCATATAGTCAGGTGGAATGGAACAGAATGGAATAATTATATTAATTTTCGAGATTATTTGAACGCTTATCCTGAAAAAGCGGTTCTATACGATACTTGTAAACAGAGACTAGCCATGAGGTTTTCTGGTGATCGAAAAAAATATACAGCAGGCAAAGAAGAAACGATACAATGCCTATTGGAAGAGGCCAGGATATGGAAATCACATCAAGCAGCCCTACATTTATTGGAAAGTTGAATCAACCAGAGAATGCCGATTATTTATTTGAATCAGAGCATCAGTCAGAAATGATTGGTGCTTTTTTGATGTCTGGAAACAGAAGGAGGGATGTCCGATGTACCCGGTGAGCGAGGCGTTCCTGCAGGCGGTGCAGGGGAACACCCGGAAATATTACTGGACGGGGAAAATTACCACAGCAAGCGGCGAGAAGTTTGACCGGTATACGCTGGAGGATGCGGAGGTAGAATTATTCTATCATCTCCGGCTTGCCAGCGGCGCTTATGAGACTGTCCCCATGGGCATTTTTGTGGTAAGTGAAGCCAACCGGACGGCGTATGTGCTGGGCGGGTCCTTCTGCATCAACCGGGCCGGGAAACTGGAATTCCGGCAGTACGGGAAGACGCCGGTGATGGAGATACTGCAGAAGCACCGGTTTTCCAACTGCTTCTCTGATTTTGTGACCCGGTATACAGCAGTCAGTTCCAAAAATCTGCGGACGCAGACTTCTGAGTATTACGCCCTGGAAACAGATGATGGGCTGACCATGAACCTGGGAGTAAATCCCCTCCTGCAGTTTGGCGGACAAGCACGGAGCTGTTGATTTTGATAAAGCTGACATTTCCGGTCAATTACAAAGCCTTCCAGTTCCAGTCAGGAGCCTTTTTCGTCATAGAAAAAATTGTTTTTGCGGGTAATGCCCAATCCCGCCTGAAACGCGGCATGGCGCAGGCCAAAGATTGATTTTTTATCCCAACGAATACGCTGTTCATCAAACCACTGAGTAAGAGAACACTTTGGTTTACTGGTTTCCATGGTTTTACTCTCTTCTGATAGGAAAAATCCTTTTGCATATCGTCCCTGTAACTATTCAGGATAACGATATTTTCCATACCAGGTGGTACAGATGACCAAAGATTTTGCCCAGGGATAACGTTTCCTGATATCTGCATTCATACGGATACTATCATAAAAAGGCTGACTTTCCGGAACGGCTTCCATTCGCTCCATTAAGCGCGCATCAAATATTTCCATATCATCCAGAGAAATAATGCCGCAGTTATCAAAACATGCTTTCAATGCTTCCTGATAGATAGGCTGGGCAAGTCCCAGTCTATCGGTTGATTTTTCTTTCATGTCTGTTTATTCCTTTCGTTTCACTCAGACACAGATAAAACATTGAAATTGTTGGATATTCTTTCAGTGCCCAATGCATCCGTTACACTATCGCAAGAATGTGTTCAGGCAGGAGTGCAGTTTAATCATATTTCGGTAAACTCATATTTAACTGGCTGAATGTCTCTGGTAAAGCAGACGCTAACTACACCTTCCTGGGAATGATCAGCTTCCAGTTCCATGTCCTCGGGCAGCCCTGGTTCATGCTCCCTAACGTAGGATACCGGATCATCGGTTTCCACATTGAGAAAATCGCACAATTTTGTTTGCTTTCCTCCGCAGGGAGGCTGCTGCCGCTCAATAATTTATTCATAACTTTTCATTAAAATTATCCTTTTTAAAATATGGTATTTTTAGTATAGTTCGCATGTTTTACGGTCAGAACAGACTTTTTCTAACATAGCTGCAACTTTCGTTAATCCGGCAGGATCCAGTGCTTTCGCCTGCTGAGGACAAATTTTTACACAGCGCATACAAGAAATACATTTTTCTGCGTTAATTTTTCCTGCATCGGTTGAATCAATAGCGCCGGCGGGACACTGTGCAGCACAAAGACCGCACTGAACGCATGCAGTTCCTGTCTGGGGAATCATTCCGCTGCCGGTTTGTTTATATGGGCGGCTGCCTGGAATAATTCCGGATTTTTCACCTCTTTTCAGCCGTTCCTGGATCGTCTGACCGAAGCCTGCTAAAATTCTTTGGTCTTCTGCGTCAGGCCTTCCCGCCGCAAATCGCCGTACAATAGAATGTTCTGCTATACCGGCAACAGCTGCGGTCACCTGGAAACCGGCTTCCTTGGCCAGATCTTCCAGTTCTGCCAGCGTATCTTCATATTCACGGTTCCCATAAACACAGACTAATACAGCCTTGGAACCGTTTCCGTGTACCTTCTGGATGCGCTCTGCCGCAAGTTTGGGAACCCGGCCGCCATAGGACGGTACGGCAATTACCGTTACATCCTCTGGCTGAAAGACGATGTTGGAAAAATCTGTCTTTGCATTGGTAAGATCCACGACTAGTGATGCAATGCCCCACGTAGCAGTCAGAGCTGCTGCGACCTTTTCTGTGCCGCCCGTGGGGCTGAAAATCATAGATGTGTAGTTCATAATAAACTCCTTTCTCATACAGATCCCGATAGAGGATCAGTATTACATAGTATTTGTGTCTTGTGTACTCAGACCGAAGGCTTGTTCTGTCATCTCCTGTCCAGACTCCGACACAACAAATTGCGCATCTCATTGGCCGGCAAATTTCTTCCTTCATACTTTCTATGCTATATGCTCCTGTATCACAGTCACGGAAATACATATGACCTGCTTTTTTCAGATTTCCGTGAGGCGTGTCATCCGTATGAAGCAGAAGGGTGATGCAATCGTCCACTTTGGGGACGACCACACGTCTGGAAAGGGGGATGTGATTCCAGGAGCCTCCGCAATACCCCATAGCAGCCAGTACCGTTTCGCAACTGGCTGGAAGGGTGTCCAAAACTTCCGGGATATGGCTGCGCATCTGCTTTGGTTCTGCGTGGAACTGCCGATCCAGCTCCGCCACAGGAAATCGGGTATGCATTTTTGTCTGTGCCGCTTCTGCATGAAGCAACAGGGAACTGCATGATAAAATTACCGTATGCTCCGGGTGCAGTTGCATGGTTATCATTCGAATCCCTCCACGAGTTCTTTCAGCTGTCCGATGAGATGCATGGTCACAAAAGCCATGGTTTCAAAGTGCATAAAGTCCGTAGTGTTATAATCCCACATGAATTTTAAAACAGCACCAAACTCTTCATCAGCATCCCAGAACTGCAGCATTACCGGTAAAAAATCAAATACCGGGATGATACTTGACACATCGCCGACAGTCCCGGGAATGCCGCCCAGCTTTCGACAGGCTTCCAGCAGTGCTTCACAGCGTCCTGCAAAGAACCCACTTTGACTGGAAAACAGA
Source organism: Candidatus Blautia faecavium (assembly GCA_019118425.1). GTDB lineage: Bacteria > Bacillota > Clostridia > Lachnospirales > Lachnospiraceae > Blautia_A > Blautia_A faecavium. The sequence goes on from DWYZ01000079.1 coordinate 6,158, forward strand.
TTCCCTGCGGCAGAGGCGGATTTCGTGGTTCCCGGCAAATCTCCTGTCGATACAAAACGGCCGGTCAGACGGCAGCCAGGCTTAGACCGGGCTAAAACATCGAATATCGTCATACTTTCATTGTAGCCTGCGTGGATAAAATTTTTTTCTGCGTCAGAATACCATTCTATCCGGCCGTTTGTCCGGTTAATTCGATAATCCCGCCCAACAAAGCGAAGATATAAAAAATCTTTATCATACCGCAGCGAAAATTTACGGATCATTTCCATTTGGTCGTATTTTGCAAATTCCAGTTCCATGCGATCACGCATTATGTCATAGTTAGAAGCACATATTGATTTCATAACTCGTTTCCTTTCTTCGCGCTGTAATTAAAATAATTACAGCTCAGGCATAAATATAATACATTATAGATGCCGTGCAATATTATCTGCCACATCTTTCAGTGTGTAAGTCTCCAATGTCTGTTCCATAGCAGTCTGTGCATCCCGCAGCGGTGCATCCATAGCCTCCCGGATATTCCGCCCAATAGGACAGTTCGGATTCGGATTAGCATGAAAGTCAAAGAGCGGTGCATCTGTTTTTTTCTGTACGGCCAGATAAATCTCCCGCAAGGTAATTTCTGCTGCAGATTTTGCCAGATGGCAGCCGGGGACGCCGTTTTGTGTTTCAATTAGCCCTGCCCGCTTCAAGGAGGACATTAATTGACGGATTACCACAGGGTTGGTACCAACGCTCAAAGCCATCAATTCCGATGTGGACGGCTGGGTTTTGTTTAGTTCAATCAGGGCCAGCATATGTACTGCTACTGGAAATCGTGTATTGATTCTCATGTTTTCTCACCTGTATTTATTATAGTTACAGTTGCTGCTGTTGTCAATCTTTACTAATAAAAAAGGAACATAAGGGTAAAATACCTGAGCTTTTCTTTGCCTGTGACGTGAGGAAACAAAGCAGGCCTTATCCCTGCGGCAAGAGAGGCAGGAAACTCATAAACATGAAACCACATCCCTACCGGTAGTTGAAGAAAGGTTATGCTGGTACCGGAACAGGATAGAACAGACATTTCCCTATATGGAAAAACGGGCCTGGGGGCAGCCAATGGTATTGCTGTTGATGCATGGTTCACAGGATTTGCGGAAAGTACAACGGGAAATATCTATTTTTGTGTGCGTCTTGGAAAAACCGATGGTATGGATGTATCCAGCACGATGGCAAAAGAAATAGCAATTAAAATTGTGTTGGATTATTGTATGCTGCAATAATGGCGTCAGGCCAGCGGTTTTCAAACTGGAAGCCTATGAAGATGATGAGGAGCTGTTTTTTTTAATGGCAATGGCAAATATATGTATCAGAGAGCATCAGTCAGAAATGATTGGTGCTTTTTGATGTTTGGAAGACTTTTTTTGGGGTTTATTGACATCCTCTGGAAGAGATGCTAAACTTACAATGGTAAATAAATAGACTAAAGGTGGCGGGTTATGACTAAGGAAGATAAGAAAAACGCATATCTATACTGTAAATTCCGAGATGAGCAATTTGCTCTCTACGATGATTATGCCAAACGCAACGGCATGATGATGAAAACGCTGCTGGTGGTCAATGTCCTTTTCTATGCAAAAGACGGCATGACCCAGAAGGAAATCTGCCAGCGGACGTTTCAATCCAAACAGACAGTCAATCTGATCATCAAGAATCTTCTGGCAGAGAATTATGTAACTGTCACAGAGGTGCCGGAAAACAAGCGGAACAAGATTGTCCGGATGACCAATGCCGGAAGGGCTTACTGTGAAAAAGTTGTACGGCACATTACCTGGGCAGAGGACACTGCCATGTCCATGTTTACGCCAGAGGAACAAAAGCATCTGATCGATTTGTCCCGGACATTTACAAAGAATCTCACTAGTTTGGTCAATCAGGACACGGAGGAGAAATAAATGGAGTTTTACAAGGTCATCAATAAGAGAAGAATCATACGCCCATATCCCTGCCGCATTCAGGAGCCGAAGAGCCCGCAGCAGATCAAGGAATTTCTGAAGGTGCCGGACGGCTGGGGGCTGCCCGCCCTGGTGGTACTGGGCTATGCCGTTAAAGCCCCGCTTCTGCCGACCCAGGTCAAAGCCACGGTGGAGAATAAAGTTCGCTGTAATAAGTGGTAAGCAGAAGGAGGTAATATGGCGTCTCCAATCATTCAGGAAATCGAAGTCAAAAGCGTTCTCACCAAATCAAATCTGCCGGTGAGCGACTATTCGGTAAATCCCTATGTGGGCTGCACCCATGCCTGCCGGTACTGTTACGCCTCTTTTATGAAGAGGTTTACAGGACACCCGGAACTTTGGGGTACATTTTTGGATGTCAAGCACTGGCCCAAGATACGCCGCCCGGAGCGGTATGCCGGGAAGGAACTGTTTATCGGTTCTGTCACTGACCCCTATCTGCCCCAGGAAGCAGTGTTCGGGCGCACCCGTGCGCTGCTTGAACAGCTCAAAGGCAGCGGAGTCAGGATCAATATCGCTACCAAAAGCGACCTTGTGCTGCGGGATCTGGAGTTGATCAAAACATTCCCGAATGCCCGTGTCTCCTGGTCTGTCAATACACTGGATGAAAACTTCAAAAATGAGATGGACAACGCCGTCAGTATCGAACGGCGTCTGGCCGCCATGAAGACCTTTCATGATGCCGGTGTCCGCACCACTTGTTTTGTTTCCCCTATATTTCCCGGGATTACGGATGTAAAAGCCATCATTGACCGGGTAAGGAGCCAGTGCAATCTGATCTGGCTGGAAAATCTCAACCTGCGGGACAGTTACAAGACCGTTATCATGGATTATATTAGGGAAAGACATCCGCAGCTCTTACCGCTGTATCAGGAAATTTATCATAAGAGAAATCGCACTTATTGGGAGCTTCTGGATATGGAACTGAAAAGCTATGCCGCTGAGATCGGGCTGGAGTATGTGACCAATGATGACAGTATGAAACGGTCATTTGACGCTTTGCCGGTCATCGTAAACTATTTTTATCATGAGCAGATCAAAAAGTCTGCAAGGAAAGGTGGTGACAGCCGTGCCTGAATTACCGGAAATAGAAGCAATAAAGCGGGTGATTGAACCGCAGATAAAAGGATTTGAGGTTCAGCGGATCACGGTCAACAGACCGGAAGTGATCGCGCATCCTGCCTCCGATGAATTCTGCCGGCGGATCATTGGTCAGATGTTTGCCGGAATTGAGCGCAGGGGGAAATTCCTGATCCTTTGCATGGAAAGCGGAGACAGGCTCGTCCTGCATCTTCGGATGACCGGCTGCCTGCTGGTGACGCCGCCAGCTTACCCTGAGGAAAAGCATACCCACCTTGTCTTCCATCTGTCAGACGACAGGGAGCTGCGTTTCTCCGACACACGCCGGTTTGGGCGCTTCTGGCTGGTACGGCAGGGAGAAGCGGATACATACAGCGGGGTAGAAAAGCTGGGTGTGGAATCTTTTGACTCCGGATTCTCCGGGGAATACTTGTCCGCATGTCTGGGAAAACGAAAGAAAGCAATCAAGGAATGCCTGCTGGATCAGAGCGTGATAGCTGGGATTGGAAATATTTATTCCGATGAAATTTTGTTTGCCGCTTGCATCCATCCGGCACGGCCTGCTAATACGCTGACAAAAGAGGAATGGAATCGTCTTGCTTCGGTTATTCTGGAGCAGCTGGCATTCTTTATCGAAAAGAATAAGACTACGCCAGAAAAATACCTGGCGGCAAAGGGACAGGACTACCGCAATACGCCGTTTTTACAGGTCTATGGACACGGTGGTGAACCTTGTCCGGTTTGTGGGAAAAACCTCTGCCGCAGCGTGATCGGCGGAAGAAGCAGCGTGTATTGTCCAGTATGCCAAAACTGGGCAGAGGCTGTATTTCTTCGCACCTTTGGATAAAATCTGTTTTAGATTGTCATTTATAAACTTTCGTGTTATGGTAAAAACAGCCGGCCATTAGAGAAGATACAAGAAAACCGGATAGGAGGCTGCTTCGCGGCTTTTTGTTCGGCTTGGTACTGTCCAGTGCGGTCAGAAAAATAAAGAGGTGATTTTTTGAAAAAATATATCGGCCTGGAAGAAATGAGCAATGTAAATTGTTCCACTGTGCTGCATGTGATCCGCAACTGCGGCCCTGTTTCCAGAAGACAGATTTCAGATATTACAGGTCTAAGCTGGGGAGGCATGACGAAGATCGTCAATAAATTATTTGACCATGGATATATAGTAGAAGAAAAAGAGGAAAAGGCATCGGGAGCGGGAAGAACCCCGGGAAGGATCCGGATCGATGAAACGAAAAATGTAGTCATCGGGCTGGATCTGAACAGGGAGGGTTTTGAGGCATATGTAATGAATTTATGCGGAAATGTTTTAAAAACCTACTCCCAGGATATATCCTATGAAAATAAGGAGGAACTTCTGAAAAAAATTCTTGCTTTTACGAAAAAAGCAGCGGAAGAATACAAGGAAAAAAAGATCCGCGCCATCGGCATTGCCATGCAGGGAGAGGTGGATGGGGAAAA
>DWYZ01000080.1 GCA_019118425.1 Candidatus Blautia faecavium
TCATGGTAGGCAACCACCTGTTTTTCCTGGTCGGAAAGAACGGCATTTTTCTTTTGGTATCCGGCGATAACTACTTCTATGCTTTCTTCCAGATCGGATTGATTGACAATGCTCCGTCCGTTTCTTACAGCTCTAAGAGCCGCTTCATTTATGATATTGGCAAGCTCTGCGCCGGATGCGCCGGCAGCCATACGCGCGATAGTGTGAAGGTCGGCATCTTCGCTCAGATGGATTTTTTTAGCGTGAACTTTTAAGATGGCTTCCCGGCCTGCCAGATCAGGCAGCTCTACAGGCACGCGGCGGTCGAAACGCCCGGGGCGGGTAAGGGCCGGATCAAGAGATTCCGGCCGGTTCGTCGCTGCCAGGATAATGACGCCGGTGTTCTCTTCGAAACCATCCATTTCTGTAAGAAGCTGATTTAAAGTCTGTTCCCGCTCATCATTTCCGCCCATGCCGCCGGAATGACGTTTTTGGCCAATGGCATCGATCTCATCGATAAATACGATACAGGGCGCTTTTTCTTTGGCCTGTTTAAACAGATCCCGTACCTTGGAGGCTCCCATTCCCACAAACATCTCTACGAATTCCGAACCGGAAATGGAGAAGAAAGGAACATTTGCCTCGCCGGCTACCGCTTTTGCCAGCATGGTCTTTCCGGTTCCGGGAGGACCTACGAGCAGAAGTCCCTTTGGCATGGAAGCGCCGGCATCGGTATACTTTTTCGGATTGTGCAGATAATCCACGATTTCAGCCAGACTTTCTTTTGCCTCATCCTCGCCGGCTACATCATCAAAGTGGATGCCCTGGGTAGAATGAACGTAAACCTTGGCACTGCTTTTTCCCATGCCGAAGGCCATGGAATTTTTGCCCCCAGCCTGCTCCATAAGTTTCTTGCTCATATACTGTCCCAGTCCCACAAAGATCAGGATTGGCAGGATAATAGTCAGGAAAAAGCTTAAAACAGGGGACATAGGCTCCTCTACCACTCTTTCAAATTTAGCGCCGGAGTCATGAAGCCTCTCTGTTAATGTGGGGTCTTCCATGGCACCTGTCTGGTAAACCTGCGTTTCGTCTTTGTCTGTAAACAAAATTTCTGAATCTTCTATTTGTACAAGCCCGATATTTTTGTCATCGATCATATCCATAAAGGTGCCGTAATCCACCTCATTTACCTGCTGCCGGGACAGGAGAGGAGGAAGGAAAAGGTTAAATAGAAAAATGATCAATAAAACAATACCGTAATAATAAATTAAAGGCTTTTTGGGTGATTTTACTTCTTTCATAATGGTCTCCTTTCTGTCTTGGTTCATCACCTAAAATTTATTATAACTTGTCGGCTAAGGATTCTCAATTATCATCTTCCCTAATGTGTATAGACAAAAAAAACGAAATGTAAAGAATTTTTACATTTCGATATATGTGACAAAAAAGATAAATCCATTAGATAATGGAACACATTTTTCAAGCAAGCAGACACTTTATTCTATATCCATTTTAAAAATCTCCTTGCTATAATCATTCTATCTATATATTTAACCGAAGCCCCACAGCGGCTATTCGGTTATGAGCAAGCAGCAAAGCGGATAGCATGCCCCTTAGGGTACGCTGCTGGCCGCAAGTTGATCAGTAACGGGGCATCTGTGCGGTTCCTAGTGCACTGTGGCATTGCGAATGTCCGCTTGAGTTGAAAAAGGAAAGGCAGGGAAAATATATGACAATCCATAATCCTATCTTACGGGGCTTTAATCCGGATCCAAGCATAATCAGAGTAGAGGACACCTATTATCTGGCGACATCTACCTTTGAATGGTGGCCGGGAGTGCAGATTCATATGTCAAAAGATCTGATGCACTGGAAACTGATCACACATCCGCTGAATGAAAAACGGCTTCTGGATATGACGGGCAATCTTGATTCCGGCGGAATCTGGGCACCGGATTTGTCCTATCATGATGGAAAATTTTATCTGGTATATACAGATGTTAAGGTAACGGACGGTTCTTTTAAAGACTGTATTAATTATCTGATCACTTCGGAAGATATTATGGGACCATGGTCAGATCCTGTCATTTTAAATACGGCTGGATTTGACGCTTCTTTGTTCCATGATGACAATGGAAAAAAATATCTGGTAAACCAATACTGGGATCCAAGACCTTATCATCATCCGTTTTATGGGATTCTGTGTACAGAGTATTCGGAATCAGAAAAGAAACTGGTAGGAAAGCCCTGGGTTTTATATAAAGGCACAGAGGAGAAATTTACGGAAGGTCCGCATCTTTATAAAAAGGACGGATATTATTATCTCTTTGTAGCTCAGGGCGGAACAGAATATGCCCATCAGGAAAGAGTGGCAAGGGCGCGTTCTCTTCACGGAGAATTTGAAACGCAGCCGGGAACACCCTTGCTTACGACATTGGACGCCCCTTGGCATCCCATTCAGAAGGCAGGGCACGGCTCCCTGGTTGATACACCAAAGGGAGAATGGTACTTTACCCATCTGATGGGAAGGCCGCTGCACCATGATAATGAATCTTTTGTTGATCCCAGAGGGTGGTGTCCTCTTGGAAGGGAGACTGGGATTCAGAAGCTTGCATGGGACGAAGAGGGCTGGCCCTATATTGTGGGCGGGTATCATGGAACTGTAGAAGTAGAGGCCCCAAAAGAGGCGGAAGAGTGTATATATGAACCTACTTATCCGGTAAAAGACGATTTCGATGAAGACAGGCTGAATATTAATTTTCAGACCTTGCGCATCCCTTTGGGAGAAGAGGTGGTATCGTTAAAAGACCGCCCGGGACATTTAAGGCTTTATGGACAGCAGTCGCTGGCTTCTACCTTTATACAGGCGCATGTGGCAAGAAGGTGGCAGGCATTTTCATTCGATGCGGAAACACGGCTGGATTATCATCCGGAGACAATTCAGCAGGTAGCGGGACTTACCTGTTATTTCAATACCCAGAACTGGTCCTGCATTCAGGTGACATGGAACGAAAAATATGGGCGGGTGATCGATGCCGTCTATACGGATCTTGGAAAAACATGCAGCGTTTATGAAGAAGAACCAGTTTCTGTGCCAAAAGAAGCAGAGTATGTTTATCTAAAGGCAGAGGTAAGAGGGATTTCTTACGGGTATTTGTATTCTTTTGATGGAAAACTTTGGGAGAGAGTGCCTTACCGGTTCGATTCGGCAAAGCTGTCTCAGGAATATATAAAAGCAGTTTACGACGCGGCGTTTACAGGGGCTTTCGTAGGGATGTTCAGTACCGATGGCCTGGGGACAAAACTGCCGGCGGATTTTGATTATTTTATTTATAAAGAATTACCGGAAGAGGGATTAAGGTAAGAAATTTAAAGATTCCGGACAGTTCACTCTATAGAGTTTTAAGGTTATGGATGCTAAGATAGCAGTAACCTGAAAACAGAAATAACTTCTCGGAATCTCAATGAATAAGATTCCAACCGAAAATTGACAACTGAATATCGTGCAGGAAAAGAAATTTACGAGAAATGGACATAAACATTGGACATAGCGGGTACTATGCCTTGAAAAATCTTATGGAGTCGTTTAAGATATCATTGTTAGACGGTGAATCCTAATAATGATTCGTGAAATGCCTCGACGGATGGCATTTCCCAGGCATCAAGATGTTGGAGCATCATGATGCCGTAGAGGCGGCAGTACCACATCTTCGTAGAGCGGTGCCTGCCGTCTTCTAATTTATAGTCCTCTTTCTCACGCTT
>DWYZ01000013.1 GCA_019118425.1 Candidatus Blautia faecavium
CCATTGTAATGTTCGGCCAGGTATTTAACGGATTGGGTACCGATACCTAAGCCTTCGTGTTTGCTTGAGAAGAAGGAAGCGTCTGCAGCCTTTGGAGGAACGGGAGCAGTATTGTCAACAATAAGAAACAGAGTGTGGACGCCGGAAAGCCCGGCGGCAATGCGGATCTTAGGATCTTTCTGGGCGCTGCAGGATTCCAGGGCATTTTCCAGGAGATTACCGAAAATGACACATAAATCCGGATCGGGAAACGGGAGAGTTTCCGGAAGATTGATGTTGGTCTCGAAATCAATGCCGGAAGAGGCGTATTTTTCTCCATAATATCCCAGGAGCGTATCCAGGGTGGGATGTTTGCAGTAATGCTTTTGGGGAGGAGAAGGAAGCGTGATCTTATAAGTATCCATATATTCCTTAAGCGCTTTCGTATTTCCGGAGGAAAGATAAGATTGGATCAGATTTATGTGCTGACGCATATCGTGGCGGAAACGCCGCATTTCCTCTATTCGTTCCTGGAGCTGGATATATTGTGCTTTTTGAAGCTCTGATATGTGTTCCGTATATTTAAGCTGTTCTCTCAGGACAGTCTGCTGCACTACATTTTCCATTGCCTGCAGAAGCAGGATGCAAAGTACCAGGGAAACGATCGTTAAAAGGATACGTGCAAGGATGAAACGCGTTCCAATGGTATCTGGAGATTGAAATACATTTGTAAAGATCAGTACGATCATGGTGTTAATGGCAGGAATCATCCACATCATCCTCCAGAATGAGGGTACCTTTACGTTCTGGAATCTTTTTATGGTCCGTTTGGTAAAATGCAGGATGACTGGTACAGAAACCATATAAAGAATAATGCTTAATAAAATACTGCCCCAGGATTGAGGGGAAAAAAGCTCTGATCTTACAGAAACATAAGAAACAATGCCTCTTACGATAATTACATAATCCAGGACTAAAAAGTAAAACAGCAATAACTGCGGTATGCTGAAATTGATACAAAAGGAATAAATGAACAGAGATATAAGGGAAAATATAATTTCCAGAAAACGAACGTTATGGACAGGAAACAGGAGTCCGGAAACACATATTAATTTCAGCAGAACGTTCAGAGTGATACTGACCAATGCTGCTTTTTTCTTAAAGTTTGGAGAATTCCAAAATACAAGGATAAGTGTGGCATTTATAAAAAAAGTATTTACGGCAGTATATACAGTAGTTTCCATTATAAAATCCTCCTGTCTCCATGTGGACGCCTGCAGGTTTCACCGATGTATGCCCGCGTTTTTTAATTAAGAACGATTGTATTGTATTTACATGTTCAGATTATATCATGAAAAAAAGGAAAATTAAAGGAGGCGGAAGGGAGAGAATGAAGTTAGAAATATGCAGGATACCCTTTGACAAGAGGGGGATAATTATGTATAATTACTAACATAGTTAGCAAATTAAAGAGGCGGATTTCTATGTATTATGAAAAATTGGCAGAAGAATTTATCCATATTCGGACCCGGATGCTGAAATCACCGCAGAATCAGCAGATATCCAGAGCCATGCAGGGAGAAAAGGCGGTACTGGATTTCCTTATGGCCCATGGAAAGAAAGCACATCCTAAGGAACTGAGCCGGACGCTGGCTGTCAGTTCCGCCAGGATTGCCTGTATTCTCAATCATATGGAAGAAAAAGAACTGGTCATCAGGACAGCAGACGAACTGGATAACCGGCAGACTATCGTCATATTAACAGAAAAAGGAGCTGTTATAAGCAGGAAACAGCACCAGGAGTTACAGAGGCTGATTGCGCAAATGCTGGAAGATCTTGGACCTGAAGACGCGGATGCCTTACTGCGTATTACAAAAAAGATTGCCGATGGATTTGAAAAAACTGAAAAAATACCAGGAAAGGAGCGGATATGTGACTAGAAAGCATATTATAAAAGGTGAAATTAAACAATTCAGAGCAGATTTAAACAAGATACTGAGAGAAAAATTCAGAGAAGCAGTAAATGCTGTTCTGCCTATCATGATCATTGTATTGCTTTTATGCTTTACCATCGCGCCTATTTCTCCGGCGATCATGCTGGAATATATTATCGGCGCGGTCATGCTTGTGATTGGGATGATGTTTTTCTCCCTGGGAGCAGAAATGTCTATGACGCCTATGGGAGAAAAGGTAGGAAGCAGCATTACAAAGTCCAGGAAACTCTGGGTAATGTGTGTACTGGGCTTTATTTTGGGATTTATTATTACAATATCGGAACCAGATTTACAGGTCTTGGCTGAACAAGTCCCCTCTGTACCAAACATGGTACTGATTTTAGCGGTGGCTGTGGGAGTAGGAATTTTCCTGGTAATCGCACTCCTTCGTATTCTGTTTAGCATATCACTTCCCTCTATGTTGGTTGTATTTTATGCAATCGTATTTATCTTAGCGTTTTTTACTCCAAAGACTTTTTTGGCTGTGGCTTTTGACTCCGGAGGAGTAACCACAGGGCCGATGACAGTACCGTTTATCATGGCGTTAGGTATCGGTATTTCTTCTATACGTAATGACAAGCATGCGGCGGACGACAGCTTTGGTCTGGTCGCATTGTGCTCTATAGGGCCTATATTGGCGGTATTGATTCTGGGAATCGTTTATAAATCTGACGGAGGATATTACGCTGCCGATGCGATCACGGAAATAGGAGATTCTGTAGAACTGGCACAGTTATTTGTGCATGAGCTTCCAAAGTATTTTCAGGAGATAGCTGTTTCCCTCCTGCCTATTGTTTTATTTTTTGCCGTATTTCAGATTTTTTCTTTAAACCTGGGGAAAAGAGGACTGATCAAGATTGTTGTAGGTATGATCTATACTTACCTGGGACTTGTCTTATTTTTAACCGGCGTGAATGTGGGATTTATGCCGGCTGGTAATTATCTGGGGCAGGTGATCGCGGGATTGCCGTACAGGTGGATCATCATTCCTATTGGTATGATCATCGGATATTTTATTGTAATGGCGGAGCCTGCCGTGTATGTGCTCACGAAGCAGGTAGAGGAACTGACAGACGGAATGATCTCCGGAACTTCCATAAAAACAGCACTGTCTATCAGTGTGGCTGTTTCTGTTGGATTGGCAATGCTGCGGGTGCTTACAGGAATTTCAATTTTCTATTTTGTGATTCCGGGCTATGGAATTGCGATTTTATTGTCCTTTTTTGTGCCTAAGATATTTACCGCTATTGCATTTGACTCCGGCGGTGTGGCGTCCGGTCCTATGACGACGACCTTCCTTCTTCCATTTGCCATTGGAGCATGTATTTCTGTGGGAGGAGAGATTGTCTCGGATGCTTTTGGCGTGGTTGCCATGGTTGCCATGACGCCTTTGATCACGATACAGGTGCTGGGGCTGATCTTTAAGCTTCAGGAGAAGAAATCCTCCGGCGAAAAAGGAGCGGAAACAGTTCCTGGGCTGGATATGTATGCAGATGATTCCATTATTGATTTGTAGAAGGGAAAATGCCTATGAGTAATGTGTATATGATGGCAACGATTACAGACAGAAAATATGCACCGGATTTTTTGGATTTTTATAAAGAGAATCAGATAGAGGTTAGTTTCGTGGCTCTTGGGAGAGGGACGGCGAATAGTGAGATCCTGGACTGTTTTGGGCTGGAAAGTGCAGAAAAGACCATGATGCTCAGCATTGTGACTGAAGAAGTGTGGAAAAAGCTGAAAAGGGGTATGGAGAGGGAACTGAAAATTGATGTTCCGGGAACGGGAATTTCCTTCACTGTACCTTTGAGCAGTATCGGCGGTAAACGGGAACTGCTGTTTTTGACAGAAAACCAGAACTTTGAGAAAGGAGAGGAGACGGTTTTGAAAGGAACAACTCATGAGCTTCTTGTAGTGATCGCAAATCAAGGATACAGTGATGTGGTAATGGAGGCGGCAAGAGGTGCCGGGGCAGCAGGAGGAACCTCTCTTCACGCAAAGGGTATAGGAATGAAAGGAGCGGAAAAGTTCCTTGGGGTATCTCTTGTTTCAGATAAAGAAATTGTGCTGATCGTAACAAAAACGGAACAGAAAAACGAAATTATGAAAGCGGTGATGAAGAAAGCCGGAGTGGATACAAAGGTTCAGGCCATCGTTTTTTCTCTTCCGGTGACAGGTACGGCCGGACTCCGGCTGATCGAGGACTGCGGAGAATAGAAAAAATTTAGTTACATGTCAAACCCGAACCACGCACTTACTGCGTGGTTACGGAGCAGTATGGGTTAAAATTTACAAAAACCTAACTTCTCTTTCACAATAAAACGCTTTGATAAAGTCTGGAAAAGACGTATAATTAAAAATACGCGAAGAAAACAGACAGGAGAGAAGATCAGAAGAATGGAGAAAGAACAAGGTATCACATATAAAGAAATCAGAGAAAATGAAGAGATCAATGCATTGATCGAAAAAGGAAATAAGGTTTTAGACGTTCTGGGGTATACGGAGCATTCACGGAAACACGCGGCCAAGGTGGCTAAGGAGGCGGCCAGCATTTTAAAGAGCATTGGCTGCGATAAACATACCATAGAGCTGGCGAAGATAGCCGGATATATGCATGATATCGGAAACTGTATTAACCGTCATGACCATGCCCACAGCGGCGCGATCTTATCTTATCAGATCCTGAAAGAGCTGGGGATGCCTATTGAGGATGCGGCTGTGATTGCAGCGGCGGTAGGAAATCATGATGAAAAGACCGGCACAGCCCAGGACGAGGTTTCGGCGGCGCTGATCCTGGCAGACAAGACGGATGTCCGGCGAAACCGGGTGAGAAATAAAGTAAAGGCAAGCTTTGATAAGCACGACAGAGTAAATTATGCAGTGCTTTCCTCAAGCCTGGAGATCAATAAAGAGAAAAAAACCATTCAGATGACTATGGAGCTGGATGATACCATGTGTACGGTCATTGATTATTTTGAAATTTTTCTGGACCGGATGCTCATGTGCAGAAGGGCGGCAGAGGTACTGGGGTATAAGTTTAAGCTTTTGGCCAATGGAAGTAAGCTTTGCTGAGAAAAAGAGGTTTTCAAAAGTGTAAAATTTAACTTTATAGCCGGAAGATTTTCTAGGTAGTGTAAAAAACTTTGTGGCTTTGGTAAAAAATGGCTCCTTTTTGGTAAGAATTATAGATATGACAATTCTTATCGAAAAGGAGTTTATTTATGGCAGTAGCAAAAGACCAAATCCGACAGATTATT
>DWYZ01000014.1 GCA_019118425.1 Candidatus Blautia faecavium
GCTGTATATATCTTGTAATAACAGAATAGGTTTTGTACCTGTAAAATTTTCTAACTGCAACCGATTCTTTAGTGTTTCATACGCAGTCTCTATTCCCCACCTCATATGATATAATTCTTTTATTTCTTCTGTATGAAATTCCGTTTGTGAAAGATTTGTAGCTAAAACTTCCAGATTTCCATTTTCTAATAGGATCTTTACCATACGCAATGAAATTTCACCCAGTTCTTTCATACGTTCTCCATCCGGCGTCCCCTCGTAATGTCTGATTCTTGATTTATCAAGTTTTATTTTAACCAGCTGATCATTTTCTGTTAAACTGCTTTGCTCTTTTTTGTAATCACTGCTTTTTAAACGTACGATAAACTTAAGATTCTTATCCATCATATGTATAAACGCTGGCGTAGAAGGATAGCCTCTGTCCATGATAATAATATAGGGAATGTTACCTATTGTTTCCGGTATTCGTTCCATCTGTTTTTCGGCCAGGCGCATTTCATCAAATTTCACCTTATTACAGTCACTTTCCAGTATCATACGATTCATTACATCATAAATACAGCCTAATCCTATTTGTGCTTGGGGTTTTGTGTTTTTTCGGCTTGCAGAACCATACAGTTTCAGTGTTTCAGTAGTGGTAGGAATATTAATATCTGAGCCGTCAGCAGCTAATATTAAATGATTTTTGTAAGTTGAAAAGGTGGAATCTGCATAAAAGTTACGGTTATGATATTTATACAATTCCAAAAAAGCATCTGGATTAAGTTTCATACGCTGTTTCAGATATCCTGGTTTTGAAATAGACACACCAGGATGAGCAAGTTTCATATAATTTCTCAGTTCCAATGCCAACGTCAGCCCCTTTCTGTTTATCATTGTGAAAAGAAGATCCTGAAGAGGCATTTTTCGGATTCTGGTAAAATGATTTTTATTACCTAATCGGCAAAATGCCTTAAATTCATCAGAACTCATTTTTTCTATATCCATGAATGTACGTTTCTGAGAATGTTTCATGTATAATCACATCCTTTTTTTGAGCAGGTTCATGGCTTCTTTTTACAATATAAGCATATCAAAAAAAGCAGAAGATATCTAATCCTTTTAGGAATAAATATCTTCTGCTTTTAAGTTAATGACATTGCGTATTTATGCGGCTTTTGGCGTTTCGCAAACGCCTATTGCAAGACAAAAACGAAAGAGGATTGGTTGGGGATTTTTTCTGCGGAGCAGGAGGTGCAAGTGTCGGGATTGAAGAATTTGGCGTAAAAGTGGATTTTGCCGTAAACCATGACCAGACAGCGATCAAACTTCATTCCAGGAACCATCCGGAAACCTACCATATGACGGAAGATATCTTTACCTCTGAGGTAGAGCGGTTTGTTGCCGGAAGAAAGGTGTCCCTGATCTGGGCATCCCCAGACTGTACGCATTTCAGTAAAGCGAAAGGAAAGACTCCCAGAAAACAGGGAATCCGAATGCTCCCCTATGCGGTATATTTCCATGCAGCTCAGATCCATCCGGAAGTGATCTGTATGGAGAATGTGGCAGAGATCCAGGGCTGGTGTCCGATCGAGGACAGGGAAGATGTTCCCGGTTTTGGACAGCCGGTAAAAAGTCTTACCGGTATCTGTTACAAATGTTTTGTGGCACACATGTCCCATGGGAATCTGGAGGCTGACGGACGGATTGCAGATACCCCTGCGGAATGCAGAAGGTTCTGTGATAAGTGCCAGGTAGTGAAAGACAGGTACACAAAGTGCTTAGGCTATGACTTCGACAGCCGGGAGCTTTGCGCCGCAGACTACGGTGCCCCGACCACAAGAAGACGCTGGTACGCAGTAATCCGAAGCGACCACCGTGCGATACGATGGCCAAAACCCACCAACAGCAAAGATGGAGTTGGTCTTCCTGCGTGGGTACCAGCATCCTCCATTCTTGATCTGGATGATTATGGGCAGTCGATTTTTGACCGTAAAAAACCATTGGCAGATAACACGCAGAGACGGATTGCCATGGGGATCAGGAAGTATGTCTTAAACGGAGAGGAGCCATTCATCGTTCATGTCAACCACTCCGGGGACGGATTCCGCGGACAGTCAGAGCCTCTCCCTACCATGACCAGGAAACTGGGAATAGGGCTGGTAAGTACAAAGACCATGCAGATAGAGCAGTTTCTGACCAAATTCTACAAGAGCGGGATCGGGCAGTCAATCGAGGAACCTCTCCACACCATTACTACAAGTCCGGGACACTTTGGGCTTGTTTCGGTAAAAACAACAGATAAAGGTTCCTTGAACCAGGCAGACAGGGCTGTTCTTGAGCGGGCGCATCAAGTCAGTCAGTTCCTTCTTCTGTATTATGGATCTGATACAGGGCAAGGCATTGACAGGCTGCTCAGGACCATAGTGACCAAGGATCGTTTTTCCCTCATCACAGTCCTTCATGGCGGAAGGGTACTTTTGGATATCCATCTGCGGATGCTCTCTGTGGAGGAATTAAAAAGAGGGAATGGGTTCCTTTTGTACAGGTATCCCAGTAGCAAAACGGACAGTTTTCTTTTGCATAAGGCAGCTTCGGCTGTCTTTTTTCGCATAAAAAGAAGATAATTTTTTTTAATATAATTTTTGAACTGGGATGCCTAATGAAATCGTTTCCGATATTCGGCAGGTGTAAATCCGGTTTCTTTTTTAAAAAGTTTCACAAAATAACTCGGAGATTCAAAACCGCAGTCCAGGCAGATCTCAAGAATACTTCGGCTGCCGGACTGTAGCATTTT
>DWYZ01000015.1 GCA_019118425.1 Candidatus Blautia faecavium
TGGCTCATGCCAGGGCTTCCTTTTGGAAAAAATATTTCCCGTCGATCACCAAGTAGCATCCCGTTAAAACTACTGGTTACATCCATAGCATATTCCGATGCAAATAAAAAGTCAATAAGTTTTAACCGCAAAATATCGAGATATAATTTGGCCTGTTTTTATCAAAACTGATTAACCATCATGTTATTAATGCCATAAAAAATGAAAGGAGAAAAATAACATGAGAGAAAAGATTCATAAAGCAGAGGGACATATGCTAGAGATCCGGAAAATTGATGCTGAGAGTCTAAGGAAGCTTTGTGTCGCTAGGCGGTGGTACACCAGGGGAGACAATGCAGCTTACAACCATCTGCTAAATGATCTGGCAGAAGGCAAAGAAAACATTACCACTGATGACATTGTGGAGATTGCGCTGGATATTATGAAACACAGCAATACAGGCCAGGAACTGACAAGCATCTGCTTCGATGTGGCAAGAATCGCAGTTTCCTTTTTTGAGGAGGTGTAGATTTTGATGCCTTATTATTTTACATTTGGGAGCAGCAGGAGCTTTCCGTATCAAAATACCTATATCGTTATAATGGCTGCTGATTTCAGGGATGCAGTCAGGGCATTTAGGGATAAATTCCCAGACATCCATGAAAATTGCCTGAATTGCAGCTTTTGGTACGACAAGAAAGCGTGGGAAAAATCAGGAAAATCTGTATATGATGGAATCCCCCCGGCAGAAGTGATCTGGACAGATAGATGTTGGGGAGAAAAAACGGACGGATATGATGAGGTTTACATATACGTTCCAGAAACTCAGGAAATTATACGGATCGAAGAGGGAACAGGAGATAATCTCTTGGCTGAAGATGTAGAACAAGGATATGTAGATTACATTTATTACGAGCAGTATGAACTGGCACCGGATATGCCGGAATGTGACGGAGGGCAGATCCTTTTGGAAGAACTGTTCCGTGATAAGTATAAATGTACAGCAGATTGTATACCAGATGTATTAAGCATGGCATACGGAAGTTATATGTATGACTGCATGATTCTACCACAAAGGAGTGAAAATCAATGACTCTAAAAAGACGATTCATTAATGAGGTGTATGAAGGGGATTACAAAAAATATCTACGGGAGCGCCGGGATGATTATTGCAAAGTTCAATATATCTGGGCCTGCTGGATTGATGCTCTTTGTAAGGATGGAGAAATCAGTCAGGGGCAATATAACAGAGCAACATTCTAAAAGTGGATCGCCATTCAGAATGATAAGAGTAGATTAACGAAAACATCTATACCATGCAGTAATGGCCGGGAACATTATGTTTAAATCGCTTATTGTACTATGTTAAAATCAAAAACATTTATTTTTCTTTTCTCATGGGGACTGCCGCAGAAATGCGGCAGTTTTTTCTATGTAAAACTTAATTCTTTTTACTGGCATTATCCACATTTGTAATCCTAAAAGCCATTGCGATAGTGGTGGTTTCCACTATTGCATTTTTTACGGAAATAAAACCCAAAGCCACGAATATTATGTGCCAAGAAAAAATACTTCCCGCTTGGCAACCCTTTTATCAGCCCTGTTTATATCGCATTTTATTGGTATCAAAAAACGAAGGGAGAAATAAAACATGAGAGAAAAAAACAATCAAACAAGCGGACTACCCCTAGTGGAATATCCAGAAAGGTATAGCTATCAAGTGCATGCAAACCCCAGGAGCGATAACCGGAAAAGCCTTTATTTCCTGCAGGTTTATCTTCCGCAAGGGGATGGGACTGCAAAAATTGGGGATGTCCTATATATCGGGACACCGGAAAAATGCTGTGAGCTGATGGAACAGCTCAATGCCGGGGAACTAACGGCGGAAGAGGTAAAAGTTTTGTATGCACAGACACAGCAGCCTGCTGTACAGGCAACGACGGAGCCGCAAGCCGATACCCCTGTCCTTGATCCCGCAGCGGAGCCAGTTGTGACAATCCTCTTTAGCGAGAGCCCTTATTTGGAAATTGGCCAGAAAATGCCATTACATGAAGCCAATGATTTATTTGCAAAGCTGGATGCAGAGCATCCGGGCAATGGTTATTATGATAAGACCGACTTCCGTATTGACTTCATTTTCCAAGGCGAGGCCCAGAGTTATTCCGGACGACAGGATTTTGGTGACCGGGACGGTTCCCTGATTGTGCATATGCGGGACTATCAGGATTTTTACCTGCACAACGGGGAATGGAAAAATTATTTACTGCAGCAGAAGGGAGCGGAGGCATTGGCCGAGGATCAGGCCAGCAGGGAGACTTTTGTGTCTGAAATCATCCCTTATATGGAACTGCATTGCAACCTGTCCCGCCTGGAACAGGAAGCCCAGCGCCTTTTGGAATCAGACAGTGCCCTGAAACCGGAGAAAACAGCTTATTATAAAGCCATGGTAAACTATGTCAAGAATTGTAGGCCGCTCCTTAATCAGGGACAATATCAGTTGCCGCAGCCACCGAAACCTTCTGATTTTGACCAGAGCCTGCAAAGTTACAAAGAGCATGTTCTGGCCGAGATTAAGAAGGAAGCCGTAGCCGCAGGTATGACCGTGGAGAAATATGCAGTGGCTGGCTATGAGGCTTCGGAGCAACCACAAGAATTCCAAGTGCAGCCAACCCAGGAAGATCCGGAGCGACCGGCAAAAGAGCTTTCGGCATCTGACTACTATTATTCCATCAACGAGGATGATGCCCGCCGTGCAAAGGAAATGAACAGTTTTTCCGACTACGAGCCCGGCAGCGCCACGGCAGAGTATCGGCATTATGTGGATAACGCTTTTGAGATTGCACAGGCACAGAAAAAACGGGTTGACCCCATGTACCATGAGAAGATCGACAGCCTGCTTGGCACCTACGCCCGGAAACTGGCTGATAACATGAACCACAGCTTTGCCATTGATGCACGTGTTCCCTCGGTCCTGATTACCGGTGGATCCAAGTTTCCGGTGCGACAGAAAGAAAAACAAAACGCGGCCCGCGACAGCAATATACAGGAATGGCAGTATATCCAAGGGCTGCTTGATAAAATCCGCAGCACCGGCATGGGCGGCATCCAGCAGGACGACCCGCAGGCGATCCCAAAACTGCAAAAGAAGCTAGAGGGGCTGGTAAAGGCACAGCAAACTATGAAAGCCGTGAATGCATATTATCGCAAGCACAGCACTTTGGACGGATGCCCGCACCTTTCCCCTGATGACATAGAAAATCTGAAAGCAGATATGGCATCGAACTGGCATTATGAAAAGAAACCTTTTCCGAGCTGGAAGCTCTCTAATAACAATGCAGAAATCCACCGTGTCCGGCAACGGATTGATAGCCTGACCCGTGCAAAGGAAACCGTCTATGTTGGCTGGGAGTTTGACGGCGGCCATGTGGTGGCCAACCGGGAACAGAGCCGTTTGCAGGTATTCTTTGCGGATAAGCCGGACTCAGATGCCCGTAAGCAGTTGAAAGAACACGGCTTCCGTTGGGCACCGAGCATCGGGGCATGGCAGCGGCTTTTGAATGGGAATGCCTATTACGCCGCTGACCGTATTCCGTGTATTCAGCCCCTTTCCGGCGAGAAGCCCACGGAGCTGCAACGCAGCAGCATCCGGGAACAGCAGATGCAGGCCCAAGCAATAAAACAGGAATAAATCCACCGACATTATGTGGGTTTCCAAAGTAAAGATGGATATTGTTTGTCTAAGAACCACTTATATTTTTTGCACCATGGTCAGAATGTGTGATACAGTTTTTCTCATTGGGACTGCCGCAGAAATGCGGCAGTTTTTTCTATGCAAAGAATAAAATTAGATAAAAATGTTATGATTGAAGAAACGAAGGGAGGACGTTATGCTGAAGGAGAAAATGATGCGATATAAATTAATGGATTCGCATATGGATCTGGTTAAAAGAGGGGAATTAGGGGCTGCCAGGATACTGTTACAATTACTGCGTAATGGAAAAGTCACCCTTGGCCTTGGCGATGACGAATGGAACGTGGAAGAACTCTGCGAAAGAACAGGCTGCTATATTTATTATAGCCGCAACGGATACAAGGCTGTGGTGCATTTATAGGATGTTAGCCAGTTGTGGAAACAGCCAATTTATTATATAATTTTGATATACGTTTAGGGAGGGGGATTTTGGCAGATAAGGTAGTATTCCATAAGGGTGAGGTATGCAACGCATCATAAAGAAAAAATGGAAATTTACTTAGATTGTCACAAATACCAGGAAGGAGAATCACAATGTCACAATATCATGGTGTCTACAGTTGCGGGCACGAAGGAGTAATAAACATCACAGGTCCAACAAAAGACCGACAAAAGAAAGCCGATTGGGAATTTTCCGGGCTTTGCCCCGAGTGTTACAAAAAAAAGAGGGAAATGGAACGGGCAGAAGAAAATAAAAAAGCAAAAGAAATGAGCAGGCAAATGGAACTTCCGGATCTTAGCGGATCTCCGAAACAGGTTGAGTGGGCCAATACACTCCGTATCCAATTCATCGAAAAATACGAAAGGGTTTTAGAAACATTCCGCAAAGAGGGAAAAGAGAAAACATACCTACAGGATCATGAAGGCTTTAGGGTAATCGCTACGGAGCAACAATTGATGGAATTCCGGGACTGGATCCTGGAACATAAAACAGATGCTAAGTTTTACATTGAAAATAGGAATGCATACCCTATTTTTTATATCAAGGAGGCTGTGGAAGGCTTAGAAAAAGAGAAGAATGCAATCCCAGAGGAAATCCAAAGTGAGATTGATGCGGAGGATGCAGCGCTTACAGTCCAACCGAAAAATAAGACAAAAGATGGTGTTGTCCAGATTGTTTTGGACGATAACGTCATACGTGTAAAATATATTTTAGACGAGAATTTTCGT
>DWYZ01000016.1 GCA_019118425.1 Candidatus Blautia faecavium
TTCGAAACGGTACCTGTCCGCCAGGCGGTGCGTATGCAGATCGTTCCTGCTATAGCCAGCCAGATGATCGCATTGATCTATAACCTGGCGGATACATATTTTGTGGGGATGCTCAATCAGCCGGATCAGACGGCCGCCGTTACAGCGGCTTACTCATCCTTTGTGATGCTGACTGCTATTTCGAATCTGTTTGGAGTGGGCGGCGCCAGCGCCCTTTCCAGAGCATTGGGAAAAAAAGACAGGGAAGGGGCGAAAAGGATTGCTGCTGTGTCCTTCTGGGGAGGACTGATATGCGCTGTCTTGTTTTCCGCCGTATTTTTCTTGCTTTCCAGGCCTATCCTCACCTTATGCGGTGCCACTCCGGCGATTTTCGACATTGCATTTGGGTATGCTTTGTGGGTGGTAGTGATCGGCGGTCCCGGCACTATTTTGAATACTTTGCTTGCGAATCTGGTCCGTGCGGAAGGAAGCGCGTCCATAGCGGCAATAGGCGTTTCAATGGGCGGGATCTTAAACATTATTTTGGATCCGTTTTTTGTCCTGCCTCAGTTCCTGGGAATGGGAGCGGTAGGAGCGGGGATTGCCACTGCACTTTCTAATTTGGCAGCAACCCTGTATTTCATTATCTATATTATCATAAAAAGAGATACATCTGTGGTAAATATCGCTCCTTCCAGGCTTCATTACACAGGGTTATATATAAAGACAATCTTGTCCATTGGATTTCCCTCAGCAATTCAGTATGCGCTGACTGTCGTGGCCATTGCGGCACAGTCCAGGTTTGTTTCTCTGTATACTACAGAGGCCATGGCTGCTTTAGGAATTGTGAAAAAGTTGGATCAGCTTCCCCTTTATTTTTCCATAGGGGTAGCCAACGGTCTTCTTCCGATCCTGGCATATAATTATTCTGCGGGAAATCAAAAGAGAAGAAGGGAGATTTTTCGTTTCGGGTGTACGATTTCACTGGCCTTTGCTTTGCTGTGCCTGGTGGTGTACGAAATCTTCGCGCCTCAGCTGGCCTCTTTGTTTATTGCGGATCCGGAAACGATCCGTTACAGCGCCGGATTCCTGCGGAGAATGGTCACCGCCATGCCTATGATGTCCGTGTGCTATCCGATGATCATCCAGTTTCAGGCCATGGGGAAATTCAAGGAATCACTGGTGTGCTCTGTCCTTAGAAAGGGAGTGATCGATATTCCGCTTTTGTTTTTCATGAATGCGCTCTTTGGACTATATGGATGTATGTGGGTGCAGCCGATCGTGGATGCTACGTCTTTGGTGGTGGCGATTATTTTCTACCGGAGGATAAACTGTATCGAAAAAGTATAAATTCTGCATAAAAAAGATTGTCCCAAATGGGCTGAAATGATACAATGAATAAGAACAACCGTGTTACAGGGTGGATGACCTCTATTCTACATAGAATGGGGGTGGTGCTGATGAACAAAAATCATTTTGATTTCAAAGACCTGATGGCCTTTGGTATGTTTATCCTGGCATTGCTGACATTCGCATTTTCGTTTATCATGTAATGTTTTAAGCATAGAAAAACCACCCCTGAAACTTGACTGGAGTAAAAGGGTGGAATTTCTATCATCCATTTAATGAGGTCAACCCCTTGTGGGCGGTTGTTCCATCTATCTGTATTATAAGGCACAGTAAAATAAAATACAACCCAAATTTTCGGAGAGCTTCATTTGTTGCGTGTCACACCTAATATCAGCAACCTTCATATTGGGAATATATTTTACAAGCGCTGAAAAACACAGCTAGAGAAAGAGATAGTGTGACGGAGGAACAGAGAAAAAGTTCTTTTTCGGCACATTGTAAGAAAGGATTCAGAAATAATGGGAAAGATCAGGATTGTAAAGAAGAATGATGAATATAGTTCGGAATATCAGATAGGGGATGTTTTTAAGATTGAGGGCACCTGGTATGGAGGCGTGCATATCTTAGGAAGGACAGGCGTTCCGGTCTCTCTTGATAAAGAGGAGTATGAGGAGCTGGCTGTGGAAGGGGGAGATGCTGCAGAGAAGGCGGTATCTGAAAGAATAGAGAAGGACGAGGAAAATTCAGGAAGGGATGAAAGAAAAAAGAGTGCTCTAAATGCCAGCGAGCCAGAGAGCGAAGCGGATAAAAAGGACGGGATGACCTTCCCTGGAGAAGAGAAGAAAAGAACGGGAAATGATCCGGGAGCAGGCAAAACAGGGACCGGCTGTGGAAAGCAGATGGAAAGGGAACTTCGTACAGGAGATATTGTACAGCATTTTAAAAGAGAAGGGGTATCCAGGGATACTTCGGAATATCTCTATAAGATACTGGCTATTGCAGAGCACACGGAAACGGGAGAAAAGCTGGTGATTTATCAGGCGCTATACGCTCCTTTTAAAATTTATGCCAGACCTTATACTATGTTTATGAGTAAGGTAGACAGGGAAAAATATCCGGACTCCAAGCAGGAATATCGGTTTGAAAAGGTGGAAATTTAGGGAGGACAGAACATGGACGAAAAGCGACTGGAGGCATTCGAAAAAATGCTGCAGGCAGTACAAAAAGAATATAAAGAAATCCTTGCAAAGATGGATGAGCTGAAAGCAAAGGGCAGAGTGAAATCTGCCACCTATCAGCAGCTTATGGGCAGAAAGCTGATGTATCAAAATATGCTTTCTTTATATGAACTGTATGGGTTGATCGACGGAAATTAATGCAGCCTATGCTGCAGGAATGTGCACTGCGAGCAAGAAAAATAGAGCTGCTGGTTCATCTGCTTTCAGGGCAGGCGTGCTAAAGAATATATTTTTGGTTATAAAGAAAGATAAGAAATGAGGGAATATTATGTGGAAATGTCCGAAATGCGGCCGTGCATTTAAAAACACAAATCAAGATCATTATTGCGGCGAAGCGCCGAAGACCATTCAGGAATATATAGAACGCCAGCCGGAAGAGATACAGCCTTATCTGCGGCAGATAAATAAAGCAATTCAATCTGCAATACCGAATGCAACAGAAAAAATATCCTGGAGCATGCCTACTTATTGGAAGAAACATAATCTCATACAATTTGCCGCTTTTAAAAAGCATATTGGTTTGTATCCTGGGCCTGCGGCAGTGGAAGCGTTCGCAGAGCGGCTGACAGAATATAAAACCAGTAAAGGTGCGATTCAGATGCCGTATAATAAGCCTATGCCTTTGGAACTGATTGGGGAGATTGCGAGATGGTGTGAGAGACAGTAAAAAATGTCATAATTGTATAAAGCTTTTCTTTGCGGTGAATATAATAGCTTTAAATTTATTTGTAAATAAAAATGGGTCCTGCATGGCAAGAACCCATTTTTTATTTACCTTATACGGCTTTAATAGGCTTGGTCTACCACAAAGCCGTGGCTTTCCCTGGTAAGCGGCAAATGAAAACGAGCAGAATCTCCGCACCAAAGCGCTGTGGAATATTTCGGGGAAGATGGAGTGTATATTAAAGTTCCATCGCCTAAATATAAGCTCTTTATGCCTCTTACACATTTGGTGCCGATTTGTCTTTTAGTAAGCTATATCAGTGAACTCATAGGGGAAAAATAAGGGAAAATCCGTAAATAACCTAGATGATATTCGGCGTCATGGGTCTGGAGTTTTTGGATGAAGAGGTGTAAAAAAATATTTTTTTGGAAAATATTGTCTGCCGGCAGCAGTGCTGTTGCTGTTTTTCCAATAATGTTGAGACAGGAGACATTATGAAATGTCTCATACTAAGGATTGGGATGATTTCAGAGAGAAATTTTGTACAAAATAGCAAAACGAAAAATCATGCAAAGAGCTTCAAAAAGCAAAGGCAATGCGCACCTTTTACTGTTGCTTTCGGAAGCTCTT
>DWYZ01000081.1 GCA_019118425.1 Candidatus Blautia faecavium
CCAAATTGCCTGTTGAATCATACTAGTGCGTGGTTCGGGTGTAACATGTATAAAAATAAATTCTTGTAGTATAATACCAGAAAAATGTGTTTATTTTGTAGTTTAAATATGATTTTTCACCAGTTATTTTCTTAAATTTCCATAAACAGCCACAGGGAGGTCTCCGCTCCCGGACCGTCCTCGGCATTTTTAAATTCTAAGAGGCCGCCCTGTTTTTCCATAAATCGTTTGGCAATGGAAAGTCCCAGACCCTGGTGGCTTCTGTCATGGCGGCTTATATCTCCGCTGTAAAACTCCTGGTCTGCACAAGCCAGATCTTTTCTGGTAAAGCCCTTTCCGTAATCCCTTACTTCTGCCGTAAGATACGTGCCAGTTTCCTTCTCTTTCATCTGGATGTGGATTTCCAGTCCTCTTTTTCTGTCTGTGTGCTCCGCCCCGTTGCTTATGAGATTTTCCCAGGCACGCAGGATTTCTTCTTTTACACAGAAAATCCTTCCGTCTATTTTTTCTATATTCACTGTTAAAGGAAGGCGTTCGCCTCTGCACAGTCTTTTCGCCGTCTCCGCCATTTCCTTCGCCAGATCCTGTCCCTGCATCAGCAAAGGCTCGCTCATTTCCTCGCTACCTGAGAGAAGCTGCCGCATTCTTTGAAGATAAACATCTATCTCCCTGGCGTTTTCTAGAATAAAGGCAACGTTTTCTTTATCCTCCGGGGACAAACATCCTTCCTCAAGAAGCTCTCCGTTTCCACGTATCACAGTCAGGGGAGTTTTTATATCATGGGCCAGAGCGGAGAGCTCTTCTTTTCGCCTCTGCTCCATATCCCACTGTCTTTTTAGGGACTGCTGCAAAGCGTCTTTCAGCTTTCCAAGAGAAAACATGACCTCATTTATCTCCCGCACTCCGGAAGGCTTCACCTGAAAGTCCAGGTCATTTCCCGCGATCCTCTCCGTAACCTCATGCAGGGATAAAAGTTCCTTCTTTAAACGATTTCCAAACCGCCTGGACAAAAAATACACGTTTACAGCAAATAAAAGGAAATACACGATAGGAAGCATGATTTCCGGCGTCGGCAGACACTGATTTAATTTTTCATTGGCATAGCGGGTGATCAGCTGGTACTTTACCAGGCATATTTCTCCGTTATCCCTGTGAAAAAAGCGGTAATACCAGCCGCCCTGGCCATAAATATTGCCTGTCTGGTAGTGCTGCCATCCCTCGTTTCGTTCTTCTTCCTCCAGGTTCCCGTAAAGCCAGTCCCCATTTTCCGAGTAAATCCCATACCGGCATCCTCCGGGCATCCATTCTTCTTCTACCCTGTCTGCCTGAGTGAGTTTCTCTTCATTGACGGAAAGCCAGTTTTCCGCATAGCTTGCCGGCAGGATCAGACTGGCACGGACCATGACCATAAACACAGCCGCTTCTAAAACCATCAGCAAAAGCGAGGAAACGCAAAATACAGCGATATATTTTAAAAACAGTCCTCCTAAGGTTTTTTGTCTTTTTTTCATCTCCATCGGTAACCGATCCCCCAGACAGTCTCAATGGGGTCTGCGTTTTCTTTCCTGCATTTCGACCGGATATTTTTCACATGCTCCGTGATCGCCGCGCTGTCGCTTTCCCCGTCAAAGCCAAACACATACTTCATAATGTTAAAGCATAATAAAGCATTCATTCCGGTAAACAGCAGAGTATACCACCAGTTATAGCAGTCGATGGAAAAATAATTATGCGTCAGGACTGCTGACAAAAGTGTATTTAAAAGAGGCATCCCCAAAAGCAGGATTTTTAAATGGCTGTGCCTGTATTTTTTTGCCTCTGCCTGAAAATAAGCTTCCATTATCTTTTTCCTCCTTTTACGATCTCTAAAAACAGATTTTCCAAGTCTTCTGCCCCATCCAGCCATCCTTCGTATTGAAGCCGTCCATCTGCAAGGATGCCGATGTAATCTGCCATCTGCGAAATTTCACTGAGCAGGTGGCTGGAAACGATCACCGTGATCCCCTGTTCCGGAAAGCTTCGTATCTGTTCCCGCAGTTCCAGGATACCAATGGGGTCCAGACCATTGGTGGGCTCGTCCAGGATCAATACTCTCGGTTTTCCTAAGAGAGCCAGGGCAATTCCCAGCCTCTGCTTCATCCCAAGGGAAAAAACACCGGCCTTCTTCCTGCCGGTATCAGAGATTCCCGCTGTCTCTAAAGTTCCCTGGATTTCCTCCATAGGGACTCCTAGCATCAAAGCGCGCACCTCCATATTTTCCCTGGCGGTTAAATTTTCGTAAATAGGAGGGGTCTCTATCAGCGATCCGATTTCTCTTAGATCCTTCCGCTCAAACTCATGTCCCCGAAAACGAATCTCTCCTTCATCTTTTTTAAGCATTCCCGCAAGCATCTTCAGCAATGTAGATTTTCCTGCTCCGTTGGGCCCCAAAAGACCATAAACACAATTTTGAGGCACTCTCATAGTGATGTCTTTTAAAACCTGCTGTTTTTTTAAAGTCTTTGACAGATTTTTCATTTCTACAATATTTTCCATGTTTTCCTCCTTGTGAAGCAATTACTGTAATAAATAATAGTAGATTTAGAAGCATCCTTTTAAACTTGTCTTCCTCTATTACAAGGACAGGATACTTTACGATTCTAAGAATTTTATAAGGATTTTTCATAATCTGAAAAGAAATTTTATTGTAAACCTTATCCCATAGTCTTATAATAAGGCTGAAAAAGGACATACAGCGCAGCAAGCGCGTCAAAAAGGAGGAAAGTGTGAAAATAAACTTTCACATCTACCACTATTGACGCAGCAAGTGCGTCAAAAAGGAGGAAAAAATGAATCAGGAATTATATCAGGAAGCTGTACGCTCCGGCATTCTTTCGAAAAAACTCATTGATGAACTTTTGGAATGCATGGAATACAACAACATCTCTTTTATCAACTGGACGATCGAAGTCCTGCATGTGATTAAGACCCGCCTCGACCGTGGGGATAAAATCACAGACGAAGTTTCTAAGATCACTTATACCCCCAAAACCTTCCGCGAATTCGTCCAGGATAATTTTTCTACCTATATAGAGAGCCAGGTCTTTGCCGACCCCGGAAGAAAAGAAAAGGTTTACTTTTCCCTGGAAGCCTGTGAAAACGGGTACAATCTTTTCATGACTGACTCCTCTAAAAATAAAACTTACGAATGGATATCCAGCTTAAGCGAACGCTTTTCTCTGGTACAGATGATCGCTACAGGGATTGTCTATTTAAAAGATGTACGTACAGACACCTACCAGCCTTTCCTCTCGGGTAACGGAAAGTACTGCCGTTATGACAAGGAAACCGGACGTATCCTTGAAATCTGACCCCTTTTCTAAAAACAGAGGCGGAATCTGATCATAAGAGATCAGTTCCGCCTCTGTTTTTCTTTCTGTAAGTATTGAATCTATGCTACGTTTTCAGGAGAGCTTGTGTATGAACAGTCCGCTCCGCAGCTTCGGCTCGAACCAGGTGGATTTAGGAGGCATCAGCCTGCCTTCATCAGCGATCTGCATCAGGTCCTCCATGGAAGTGGGATACATAACGAAAGCTACTCCCCCTGTTTCATCAACCATCTCCTGAAGTTCTGTCATTTTCCTTATACCGCCTACAAATCGGATCCGGTCATCTGTACGTGGATCTTTGATTCCTAATACAGGACTTAAAACCCTTTCCTGGAGAATAGAAACATCCAGCTGTCCTACTACGTCCTTTCCAGCATAGACATCCTCCCACGCCTTCAAGTGATACCACTCCCCTACCAGGTACATTCCCATGCAGTGCTTTTCCACCGGCTTGCAGGGAAATCCCGGCATGAGCATGACCTCAAAATTAAATTTCAGGCTGCCCAAAAAGGCCCTCTCCCCAAGTCCGTTCAAATCCTTGACCACACGGTTATAAGGAAGGATGGTCAGTTCTTCGTGAGGGAAGACTACCGATAAAAAGTAATTAAACTCTTCTTCCCCCGTATATCCTGGATTTTCTTCTCTTCGCTTTAATCCTACCTTTACTGCGGAGGCTGCCCTGTGGTGCCCGTCTGCGATATATAAAGAAGAAATCCCGGAAAATTCCTTTTGGATCTTCTGGAGCACTTCTTCTTCGCAGATTACCCATACACGGTGGATCACCCCGTCTTCCGCAGTAAAATCATAGACGGCTTCCTGTGTTTCCTTCCATTTCTTTATCACTGTATTTAATGTCTCCGTATACCGGCAGGTAAGATAAATAGGGCCGGTATTGGCATCGCAGGTGTCTACATGACGGATCCTGTCCTTTTCTTTTTCTTCCCTGGTAAGCTCATGCTTTTTTATGATACCTTCCTGATAATCATCAATGGACGCGCAGCCTACGATCCCGGTCTGTGTTTTATTTTTTCTGGTGAGTTCGTAAATGTAATAGCATGGACTCTCATCCATTTTAAGCAGGCCCTGCTCTTCCATTTTTATCAGGTTCTCTCTTGCTTTTTCATAAACCTCAGGCGCATATAGATCTGTTTCCATTCCCAGATCGATCTCCGCCCGGTCTACATGAAGGAAGGAATACGGATTTTCTTCCCCAATCTTTTCTGCTTCTTTCCGGCTCACCACATCGTAAGGGAGAGCCGCTATCTTTTCCGCCATGGAAGGCTGTGGACGCAGCGCCTGAAATGCCCGAAATACTGCCATAAATCTTTTTCCTCCTGTTTATCATAAGCATCCCCCTACCCACCGCTTAGTGCTCTGGCAATAGAAGCGGGGAATGCTTATCTGCGTTCAAAATATAGAAAATGCAGCTTTATTTTAGCACAGATCCTGCCGCTTCACAAGAAGCCTAATTTTTTTTTGAAAAGCCTAAAAATTTTTGTATTTTCTTATTGCAAAATGTTTATTTTATGGTATGATGGTAGTAGAAAATAAAGGAAAATTATACAACAAAATAAATTTAAGGAGGTCGTTTTTATGACAGAGGGTCTTAAATGGACACAGAATGAGGTTCCCGGATCAGAGGATAAATATCTTGATCTGATGTCCGAAGAAAACGTAAAAAAAGCCAACGCATTCCACAAAAGCTTTCCCCAGTACAATGTCACTCCCCTGCAGAAGCTCTCCGCTTTGGCCGGCTATCTGGGAGTAAAAAATATCTATTGCAAGGATGAGTCCTACCGCTTCGGCCTGAATGCCTTTAAAGTCTTAGGCGGCTCTTACGCAATGGGACGCTATATTGCCCAAGAGTTAAACCGTGACATCAGCGAGCTGCCATATAACGTACTCTCCTCTGAAGAATTAAGAAAGGAATTCGGACAGGCCACCTTCTTTACGGCCACAGATGGAAACCACGGCCGCGGCGTTGCCTGGGCAGCGAAGCGTCTTGGCCAGAAGGCTGTAGTAAGAATGCCGAAAGGCACTACGAAAACCCGCTTTGACAATATCGCCAAAGAAGGCGCCACCGTAACCATAGAAGAAGTAAATTACGATGACTGCGTAAGAATGGCCGCTGCCGAAGCAGCGAAGACGCCCCACGGCATCATTGTACAGGACACTGCCTGGGACGGGTACGAAGAGATTCCTTCCTGGATCATGCAGGGATACGGCACCATGGTCATGGAGGCGGACGAACAGTTAAAGGCTGAAGGCATTGACCGTCCCACCCATGTATTCGTACAGGCAGGCGTAGGCTCCCTTGCAGGCGCTGTGGTAGGATATTTTGCAAACAAGTATAAAGAAAATCCCCCCATAATGGTTGTCTGCGAGGCAAGCGCCGCTGACTGTCTCTACCGCTCCGCCATGGCTAAGGACGGCAGCCTGGTAAACGTGACCGGCGACTTAAGCACTATTATGGCTGGACTTGCCTGCGGCGAAGGAAATACCATCGGATGGGATATCCTCAGAAATCATGTGACTGTCTTTGCCTCCTGTCCGGACTGGATGAGCGCGAAGGCCACCCGTATTTACGCAAATCCCCTTAAGGGCGATCCTCATATTGTCTCTGGAGAATCCGGCTCAGTTCCTCTTGGATTATGCTACACCGCCCTTCATGAGGAAGACGCAAAAGATTTAAAGGAAGCATTAAAGCTTGACGAAAATTCCAATATCCTGGTGATCTCCACCGAAGGAGACACCGATCCCGTCCGCTACCGCGAGATCGTATGGGACGGCTTATACGGAACAGATAAATCAATGAGCAAATAAACAAATCTGAAGAATAGGAGGAAATTTACTATGGACTATAACAAAATTCACGAAGCAGCCAAAGGTTACGAAGCGGATATGACGAAATTCCTTCGCGACCTGGTACGCATCCCGGGAGAAAGCGCGGGAGAAAAAGGACACATCATGCGCATCAAGGAAGAAATGGAAAAAGTAGGGTTTGACAAGGTTGAGATCGATCCTATGGGAAATATCCTGGGCTACATGGGCTCTGGAAAGACCCTCATCGGATACGATGCGCACATTGATACCGTAGGCATCGGAAATATCAATAACTGGGAGTTTGATCCCTACGAAGGTTTTGAATCTGAGTCAGAGATTGGCGGACGAGGAACTTCTGACCAGATGGGAGGCATCGTATCTGCTGTTTACGGTGCAAAGATCATGAAAGATCTTGGACTCTTAAATGACAAATATCAGGTCCTGGTAACCGGAACCGTTCAGGAAGAAGACTGTGACGGCCTTTGCTGGCAGTATATTATCAACGAAGATAAGGTACGCCCGGAATTTGTCGTTTCCACTGAGCCTACAGACGGAGGCATCTACCGCGGACAGAGAGGACGTATGGAAATCCGCATTGATGTAAAGGGTGTTTCTTGTCATGGCTCCGCTCCGGAGCGCGGGGACAACGCCATCTATAAAATGGCAGACATCCTTCAGGATGTACGCGCCTTAAACGAAAACGACGCAGAAGAAGGAACCCAAATCAAGGGCCTTGTAAAAATGCTGGATAAAAAATACAACCCACAGTGGGAAGAAGCGAACTTCCTTGGCCGGGGCACAGTGACTACCTCCGAGATTTTCTTTACTTCCCCCAGCCGCTGCGCAGTGGCTGATTCCTGCTCCGTGTCACTGGACCGCCGCATGACAGCAGGGGAAACCTGGGAAAGCTGCCTGGACGAGATCCGCGCCCTTCCTGCCGTAAAGAAATACGGAGATGATGTAAAGGTTTCCATGTATGAATACTCCCGTCCTTCCTGGACCGAACTGGTTTATCCTATTGAATGCTACTTCCCTACCTGGGTCATTCCGAAAGATCACAAGGTAACCAAGGCTCTGGAAGAAGCCTATAAAGGTCTTTACGGGGAAGAACGCCAGGGCAACGCAGAGACAGAAGCCATGAGAAAGGCCCGTCCTCTTACTGATAAATGGACCTTCTCCACAAACGGCGTGTCCATTATGGGACGCAACCAAATTCCCTGCATCGGATTCGGCCCTGGAGCGGAGGCACAGGCTCATGCCCCTAACGAAAAGACCTGGAAGGACGACCTGGTAAGATGCGCCGCTGTTTATGCCGCACTGCCTACTGCTTACTGCAAATAAAATTTTATACTGTCTGGTTTCTATAAAAAAGAAAAAATTTAAAGGAGAATCTACTATGAAAACATTACAGGATTATATTGATAAGCTGAACCGTCTGAATTTTAAAGAAATGTATAACAACGATTTCTTTTGGACCTGGGATAAGACGGACGAAGAACTGGAAGCAGTATTTACTGTGGCAGACGCCCTTCGTTTCATGAGAGAAAACAATATCTCCACCAAAGTATTCGAAAGCGGCCTTGGCATCTCCATTTTCCGCGACAATTCCACCCGTACACGTTTCTCTTTCGCCTCCGCCTGCAATCTCCTGGGCCTTACCGTGCAGGATCTGGACGAAAAGAAATCCCAGATCGCCCATGGAGAAACAGTCCGCGAGACAGCAAACATGGTATCCTTTATGGCTGATGTCATCGGTATCCGTGACGATATGTACATCGGAAAAGGCCATGCTTACCAGAAAGAATTCATGGATGCCGTTACCGAAGGAAACAAAGACGGCATCTTAGAGCAGCGTCCTACTCTTGTAAATCTCCAGTGCGACGTGGACCATCCTACACAGTGTATGGCAGATATGCTTCACATCATTCATGAATTCGGCGGTGTGGAAAACCTGAAAGGCAAAAAGCTGGCCATGACCTGGGCATACTCTCCTTCCTACGGAAAGCCATTGTCCGTTCCTCAGGGTGTGATCGGACTGATGACCCGTTTCGGTATGGATGTAGTCCTGGCTCATCCAGAAGGCTACGACGTAATGCCTGAGGTAGAAGAAATCGCCAAGAAAAACGCCCAGGCCACCGGCGGAAGCTTCACCAAGACAAACAGCATGGAAGAAGCCTTCAAAGACGCGGACATCGTTTATCCTAAGAGCTGGGCTCCCTTCGCCGCTATGGAAAAACGTACGAATCTTTACGCAGAAGGGGATTTCGACGGCATAGACAAACTGGAAAAAGAACTTCTGGCACAGAACGCAGAACATAAAGACTGGGCCTGCACAGAAGAATTGATGAAGACAACAAAAGACGGAAAGGCTCTTTACCTTCACTGCCTGCCGGCAGACATTACAGGCGTAAGCTGTGAGACCGGTGAAGTGGACGCAAGCGTATTCGACCGCTACAGAGTTCCGTTATACAAGGAGGCAAGCTATAAGCCATACATCATCGCTGCTATGATCATGCTTGCTAAATTTGAAAATATCCAGGATATCCTGAAAAAGCTGGAAGTAAAAGCTGCTCCCAGAATCCTGAAATAATAACCCCCGCAGCAAGCCACGGGGCATCAAATTTGCAGCGCAGCAGAGCTGCGGGATTTTTGCCCCTCGCGGCAGTCGTCAAATGGATATGCAAGCATGTCCGCTTGGCTCGTTGCTCGCGGGAGTAAGGGATGCTTAATACCGGGGCTGTATCTGATACAGCCCCAGGTTCTTTTTTAAGGAGGGATTTTCTTATGTATCAGAGAAAACGAATCGTTGTAGCCTTGGGAGGGAACGCCCTGGGAAATACCCTGCCCGAGCAGATGATCGCAGTAAAATCTACCGCTCAGGCACTCTGCGACCTCATTGAAGAGGGCCATCAGGTAGTAGTGGTCCACGGAAACGGCCCTCAGGTAGGTATGATCAATAACGCCATGGCCGCACTGTCCCGTGAAGATAAAAATCAGCCGAACACTCCTCTCTCTGTCTGTGTGGCCATGAGCCAGGCTTACATTGGCTATGACCTTCAGAATGCCCTTCGGGAAGAGCTTCGGAAACGAGGTTTTATGCGTACTCCTGTAGTTACCGTTGTCACCCAGGTGCGGGTAGACCCGGATGATCCGGCCTTTGAAAACCCAAGCAAGCCCATCGGGCATTTTCTTACAAAGGAAGAAGCAGACTTTCAGGCAAAGACATACGGCCACATTATGAAGGAGGACGCCGGACGGGGATATCGTCGCGTAGTCGCCTCTCCCAAACCCGTGGAAATCGTAGAACAGGACGCCATCAACAGCCTGGTAGACGCCAATAAGATCGTGATCTGCTGCGGCGGCGGCGGAATTCCCGTCACCTTACAAGGAGACCACTTAAAAGGCGCCTCCGCAGTGATAGACAAAGATTTCGCCAGCTGTCTTTTAGCTAAACAAATCGATGCTGA
Organism: Candidatus Blautia faecavium; assembly: GCA_019118425.1. GTDB lineage: Bacteria > Bacillota > Clostridia > Lachnospirales > Lachnospiraceae > Blautia_A > Blautia_A faecavium. The sequence goes on from DWYZ01000081.1 coordinate 9,659, forward strand.
CATGCTGATTATCCTGACAGCTGTGGAAAAGGTTGCCATTAACTTTGGCAAAGAAAATGAGCAATGGCTGGATGATCTGACTGTTTCTCAGGCAAAGCAGTACATAGAAGAAGGACAGTTTGCCGCCGGCTCTATGCTGCCTAAGGTACAGGCTGCCATTGATTTCGCCAGCTCAGGCACCGGAAGGACGGCCATGATCACCCTCCTTCAAAAAGCCAAGGACGGGATCCAGGGAAAAACAGGGACGAAGATCCACTTATAAAAAGCACTGACTTTTCTTTCAAAAAAGCCGGGTCAGACGGAACTTCGCAGGATGCGATGCGTTTCGTCTGACCCGGCTGATTTCTTTCTTCCTTTTAACATTTTGAAGAAAGAGCAGTTCACCTCTTACCTGCCTTTCTTCTTTCCATTCAGCTCTGGAAAGACCGTGATGAGCATAGTAAAGAAGCTGGCGCAGCCTCCTACTAAATTAGAAATGGGTTCTGCCCAGAATACTCCGTCCACCCCAAGATTTCCCACCATAGGAAGAAGGATTGTAAGAGGAACTACAATGATCACCTTCCTGAAAAGCGAGAAGAAGGTAGCCTTTTTCGCCTTTCCCAGAGCCACAAACACACTTTGCCCCGCAAACTGCAGCGCCATAAACACAAAGCCGAAAAAATAAATATGTAAAGCAGGAGGCCCCCACTTTAAAAGTTCTGGTTCGTCATTAAAAAGGCGGATAAAAAACTCTGGTATGATCTTTAGGATCCCCCATGCCAAAAGTGTATACGCCACACAGATCACAGTAATAAAACCAATGGCTTTTTTTACCTTCTCATAAGCCCTCTCTCCGTAATTATAGCTCATGACCGGAGAGGCCCCGTTAGTCAGCCCCATCACCGGCATGGTAAAGATCTCCCGGATTGAATTTAAAACCGTCATTATCCCTACATACAGATCTCCTCCATAAATCTGCAGAGTGGCGTTGCATACTACCTGGACTACGCTGTTGGTAAAAGCCATGATAAAGCCGGACACTCCCAGAGCTACAATATTCTTTACCCTTCGCAGCTGTATTTTCATTGCGCTTCTTTTTAAATGGAGAGATGCTTTTTTTCCTGTAAGGAATTTCAGCACCCACGCTGCGGAAAACATCTGAGACAGAACGGTAGCTACTGCCGCTCCTCTTACGCCCATATGGAACACAAACATAAACAATGGATCCAGGACAATATTCAGCAATGCGCCAATCAATACCGTAAGCATCCCTATATTTCCAAATCCCTGGCTGTTAATAAAAGGATTCATTCCCAGAGCGATCATTACAAACACAGTCCCTAAAAGATAAATGGTGATATATTCCTCTGCATAGGGAAACGTAGTGTCACTGGCTCCAAATAGATATAAGATTGGTTTATAAAAGATAAGGCCGATCACCATTAAAAGAACTCCAGTAAGTACCAGCATGGTAAAAGTATTTCCCATAAGCTTCTCCGCCTCTTCTTCATTTCCCCTTCCCCGTTCCATGGCGCATAAAGGACCTCCCCCATTTCCAAAAAGATAGGTAAAGGCAGTGATCAGCGTGATAATAGGAAAACAAAGTCCCACTCCTGTAAGGGCAAGGGTTCCCACTTCTGGCAGTCTTCCTATATACATCCGGTCCACGATATTATACAGAAGGTTTAAAAGCTGTGCGAAAGTCATAGGAACCGCCACTTCCAGAATATTTTTGTAGACGCTTCCCTTAGAAAAATCTGTTTGATGTGTTTT
>DWYZ01000082.1 GCA_019118425.1 Candidatus Blautia faecavium
GGGAAGAAATACTGGGATATGAGGTTGATCCCCAAAATGTGACTAAAGTAGGGGCAGCGAAACTTAGTGCGGCTGTTATCTATGATATGACATTCTGGGGCTTTACAGAGGAGGAAGTTTTGGCAGAGCGGAAAAAACTTGAGGATACGGCCGCTGATATAGAGAGGGTTCGCACCCTTCCGGCAGAAGAACAGAAAAAGTATTTTAAAACAGCAAATGAGATATTCCCAGAGCTTAAGCTGGAAGATGATCGTACAGAGGCTCAGAAGGAGCAGGAGCGTCTGGAGTCTGCAAAAGAGATACTGAAAAACCGGTTGCGGACCCTGGAAGCCCTTAAAGCCTACAGAAAATCCTACATCGGTTCGATTAGATAAGAAAGAGGTGGAGACATGTCAGACCGAGTTTATCTTGCCATTGATCTAAAATCTTTTTATGCGTCGGTGGAATGTATTGAACGCGGCTTAGACCCTATGACTACGAATCTGGTTGTTGCGGACCAAAGCCGTACTGAGAAAACCATTTGTCTGGCAGTATCCCCGTCTCTGAAAGGTTATGGCATACCGGGGCGCCCCAGACTTTTTGAAGTTGTCCAAAGAGTCAAAACTATAAATGAGGAGCGAAAGCGAACAGCACCCGGGCATAGATTAACAGGAATCTCGTGGAAGGCGCCGGAACTTAAAGCATTTCCGACACTTGCGGTGGATTACCTTGTGGCACCGCCGCAGATGGCTCTTTACATGCAGTATAGCGCTAAAATTTATGAAGTATATCTGAAATACATTGCTCCAGAGGATATTCATGTATATTCCATTGATGAGGTGTTCATGGATGTCACCGGATACCTTGGGACGTATAAGATGACTGCCCGTGAGCTGGCAGCCAAGATGATCCGGGACGTTCAGGAAACCATAGGAATTACTGCAACGGCGGGAGTTGGCACGAATCTGTATCTGGCCAAAGTGGCTATGGATATTGAAGCGAAGCATATCCAGCCAGATGCCAATGGAGTGCGGATTGCGCAGCTGGATGAAAGAAGTTATCGGCAACTGCTCTGGAGCCATCGTCCCCTGACCGATTTCTGGAGGGTAGGGCAAGGATATGCCAAAAAGCTGGAAGAAAACGGACTATTCACGATGGGTGATATTGCCCGCTGTTCTATCGGAAAAGAAACAGACTATTATAATGAAGAATTATTATACAGGCTGTTTGGTGTCAACGCAGAGCTGCTCATTGATCATGCCTGGGGATGGGAGCCTTGTACCATCTCTGACATCAAGGCATACAAACCGGCCTCCAACAGCATTGGGGCCGGACAGGTACTTTCTTGCCCTTATCCTTATGATAAGGCCAGATTAGTTCTTCGGGAAATGGCAGATATGCTGTCATTGGATCTGGTGGATCAGAAACTGGTGACAAAGCAGCTGGTATTGACGGTGGGATATGATCGGGAAAATTTGCAGAGATCTGGGAGTGGTAATAAATATCAGGGAGAAATATCGAAAGATCGTTATGGACGTTCTATCCCAAAGCATGCGCATGGAACGGAAAATCTGAAACACTATACATCCTCGACAAAATTATTGATGGCTGCCGCCACAGAACTGTTTGAGAGGATTGTAAATCCGAATCTGCTGGTTCGGCGCTTGTATTTAACGGCCACCCATGTGATAGATGAATCTCTGGTGCCGGAGGAGGAACATTTTGAGCAGATGGAGTTATTTACGGATTATGATGCTATAGAGAAGCAGAAGGAGAAGGATGCCGCCGATCAGGAACGGGAGAAACGATGGCAGAAGGCTGTTTTGGACATAAAGAAAAAGTATGGGAAAAATGCCATTCTCCGTGGTATGAACTTTGAGGATGGCGCAACAGCCAGAGAACGAAATGGTCAGATTGGAGGGCATAAAAAATAAAAACTTTAAGATTTTCTGTGAAATCCTTTCTTTCAGGAAATCCAAACTTTTGACACGAAGCTTGTGAGTTACTGATTCTTCCTCTCAGAAAGTTTGGATTTCCTTTGGCCTCCCTGGCGGTTACTGATTAGTTATTGTGGCAATCTTAAAAATGCAGACAAACTTCCATCACTGTTTTTCCACTTTTTAGGTTGCGTACTTGTCTTTTCCCTTTCAAGAGTTGCTAAAGCCTCTGCTTTTTCAGAAGGAGTGATGTCCAGATATTTCATAGTTGTGTCCAAGTTTTCGTGCCCCAACAGATACCGTATCTGAACAACATTTATACCATCTTCAAGCCAGTGAGATGCTTTTGCATGGCGGAAATGGGGAGCTCCCCATTTGCGCCATTATGTAGAGCCAGGGAAAATGGTGAGTGATGAAGGAAACTACCGTATTTCAGCCAATTCTTTCTGAATCACTCACCATTTTATTCCAAAACATATCCTCCAGATCTTTTTTATGGGATACTGTACATAAAAAAGGAGGATATTGTCATGAGTTCAATAAAAGTCAGCGAACTCCGTCCCACAATGGATTATCTCTTATGCGTTCTTGAAGCACATGGCCTGGCAGAACCTTCTATCAAAGACTACCGCAGTACATTTGGCGCTTTCGAGCGTTATGTTAAGGAGCGGAAAGTCGATATGGTAAGTGAGAGTATCTGCCTGGACTTTATCGAATCCAAAAACGGAACACGCCTGGCAAATCTTTATGGAGATCCATCCAATGCTTCTATATCAAGAAGGATGAAAGCCCTCCATTTCCTGATGAGATACCAGGAAGAGGGCCTCCACTGCCATACCGGTCACGCAAAAAGACCGCCATTTTCCTGCCCTGAGGGATACAGAGATGAATACGAAGGTTACCTGAAATTCCTGCATGAGGCCGGGCTGTCAGGATCAACTATTCTGACCCGTAAGGATAAAGCACAGGCACTTATCCTTTTTCTTCAGAGCCGGGGAGTAGAGGCCACGGATGCGGCAACACAGTCTGACATAGACGCCTTTCTTCTGCTATACATCAACAATACAATCAAATACCGTGAAGCGATTCTCTGTGCTTTGCGGTCATTCCTTGGGTATCTGTATGAAGAAGGATACACCCTGACAAACCTTAAAGAAGGGCTGCCGCATCTGCGGGTTCCAAGAAACGGCGGGCTTCCCTGTGCATGGAAAAAAGAGGAGCTTGCGGCGATCCTGGATGCCGTTGACAGGGAGGACCCTGCAGGAAAACGTGATTATGCCGTACTGCTGCTTACGATCCAGTCAGGCCTGAGAGCTGGCGATATAAGAAACCTCCGGATGTCCGACATTGACTGGAATCAGAAAAAGATACACCTTGTGATGGGAAAAACAAGGCAGCCCATCGATATCCCGCTGCTTGACCCTGTCGGCTGGAGTATTATTGACTACTTGAAGAATGGAAGACCTGCGGTTTCCAATGACCATGTTTTTGTGCGTCACAGGGCTCCTTTTGGTCCACTGGGAGGAAGCGGGCTGGGAACTGCGCTCCGCCGTTACATCATAAAAGCAGGGATCGAAACCAAAGGGCGCGGACACCATGGGCTGCACTCCCTGAGGAGTACCCTTGCAGGAAACATGCTGACATCGGGTGCTTCCCTCCCGGTTATTTCACAGACCCTTGGCCACCAGGACATCAAGACGACAGAAATCTACCTGAAAATAGACGTGGAACATCTGCGCACGTGTGCCCTTGATCCGGACGCATACCGGAATCCCGCAACGAAGGGAGGCGTCTGTGATGCGTGACTACGAATGGAAAAGCGGACTCTCCGGCCTGATAAAATCCTTTATTGAAATGAACCATCTAGCAGGGCTGAAGTTTGAACAGCAGGAACGGTTTCTCCAGCACTTTGATCATTTCTGCTTTTATAATGGGTATGAAGGCGGGACACTGACCCGGGAGATGCTGGAATCCTTTATCTATGGGCAGGGAGGGGCAGACAGGACACTCCATAACAAGGAAGTCCTGCTGTACAGGTTTGCGGAATTCATGAAGCAGCGTGGATACCATGCATATCTGCCGGACATCAGGACAAAATATCCTGCAAGCTGCCATATCCCCCATATTTATACAGAAGATGAACGCAGGAGGTTCCTGGAAGCGATCGATTCCTATCCCCAAACGCCAAACTCTTTCAGGAACACTGTGGATCCTGTCCTGTTCAGGTTCCTCTGCGGCACAGGCTGCAGGCTTTCCGAGGCACTGAATCTCAGAATAGCTGACTTTGATTACCAACTGGGAGCAGTTACTGTTCGGCACGCAAAAAATAACCGGAGCCGCATCGTTCCCCTGTGCACTTCCCTAACAAAAAGGATCCACTCCTATATCGACAGGTTCCATATGGGCTGCAGCAGTGATGCCTATCTCTTTCCCGGAGCCAAAAGGGGGAAGATGGACCGGAGTACTGCTTATACGCATTTCCGGGACTATCTCCTGATGGCAGATATCCCCCATCCGAAAGATGGACCGCGCATCCATGACTGGCGCCATACCCTGGCTGTAGAGAACCTGCGAAGATGGTCAGCGGAAGGCCTTGACCTGTGTAACATGGTGCCTTATCTTACGGCGTATCTTGGCCACCAGGATTTCCGTGCCACGCAGTATTATTTAAGACTGACGGCTGAAATCTATCCTGAACTTGTCCGCATCATGGAGGCAGCTTGCTGGGACGTCATTCCGGGAGGAGGGGACAATGAAGAAAGCTGACCTGCATTATTATGTAACCAGTTACTTCCGCAGTTACCTTCCCGGGCAGAAAAATTTAAGCAGCAACACGATCAGCGGGTATGCAGATGCCTTCCGCCTGCTTTTTAAATTCTGTGAGGAAAAGAAAGGGCTGAGGGTAGACCGGCTGAAAATTTCTGATTTTGATTCGGAAGTGGTCTGTGGGTTCCTTGACTGGCTGGAAACGGAACGTGGCTGTAGCGTGTCAACAAGGAACCAGCGGCTTACAGCACTCCATTCCTTCTTCCGGTATCTCCAGAAAAAGTCACCCCCGGATATGGAGGCAATACAGGGAATACTTGATATCCCATATAAAAAAACAGCAATGGCTGTTGTCTCATATTTGAGTGAGGAGCAGATGAAGATACTGCTTTCTTTGCCTGACGCAGACACAAAGGAAGGATTCCGGGACCAGGTCATGCTTTCCTTGCTTTATGATACGGGTGCAAGAGTACAGGAACTGGCAGACTTAAAAGTAAAGGATATCCGCATCGAAAGTCCTTCTGTGGTCACGCTTCATGGGAAAGGGAACAAGACCCGGCAGGTCCCGGTTATGACAAAGACCCGGGCCCTGTTGAAGGCCTATCTGGAGCATTACCGTTATGATCCCGGCATAAGCAGGGGGGATAATCCGCTGTTTACCAACCAGAAGAAGGGAAAGCTGTCCCGCTGGGGAATCTCCTATATCATCAATAAATATGTAGAGAAGGCAAAAGCAGAGAAACTTTTGGATATAGATTTTCCAGTGACGCCCCATGTTTTTCGCCACAGCAAAGCTGTCCATATGGTCAGGGCAGGAATAAACCTTATTTATATACGTGATTTTCTCGGGCATGTAGATTGCTCTACGACTGAAATCTACGCAAGAATTGATACGGAATTAAAGCGAAAAGCGATTGAAAAAGCGTGCAAAGACATTCTCCCAGAACAGGAATACAAGGACTGGACTACTGACACAGATTTGATGGCATTTTTAGACTCTCTAACAAAGGTATGAGTAAAATGGTGAGTGATTCAGAAAGAATTGGCTGAAATACGGTAGTTTCCTTCATCACTCACCATTTTCCCTGGCTCTACATAATGACGGAATTGGTGTGCATGTGTATCGGGTGGCACATCCGGATTCTTCTCATGGGCCAGGGACGCATACTTTTTTATTCGTTTATTTATTGCCGCTTCCGTCAACTTGTTTTCTTTTCCACCTCCAACGCGAGTATAGAACAAGTGACTATCAGGGTTTGCATAATCCCCATGAAACTCAGATATGTACCCATGAAGGTTAGCGGCCATGCGTGGCAGCAGGTACGCCGTCCTGGTTTTCCCGCCTTTACCATGAAGCAGTATATATGGTTTGACAGAATTCAAATGTAAGTCTTTCATTGTTAAGGCTTGTACCTCCCCAATGCGTGCTGCCGTCCCATACAACAAAGAAAGAAGTGCCATATCCCTACGCCCGATCATAGATGTTGTATCTATTTCATCAAGAATTGAGGAAACGGCATCTCTGGTCAAGCCTTTTATTTTTTTCTTCTGGCATTTTTGACGCTTGATAGTCTTGGCCTCATGGTAAAGGTAAAGAAGGCTTATGTCTTTGCTGCCAATATATTCAAGAAAGACCCTCAAAGATCCAAGACGAACGTTGCATGTATCTGGACATGAATGGCGTTCCGAAAGGAGCCATTGGATCCACTTTTCTATAAGAGGCTTCTCAAATGCTTTTCTGCCAAAAGATGCAGGTGTAATACCCTCTCCTTCAAGAAAAGCAACGTAAAGTTTAATGGTATCCCTGTAAGACTTAATGGTGTGGTCGCTATGTGTCAGGAAACAGGGCGCATAATCATAGAGAAACTCCGAAATATATCGGGCGAACAAGGCCGCTTCGTTTTTATTCTTTCTCATAGGTCACCTCCGGCACGATTTTGTTAAATCCCATTTCCGTCTTTTCGAGGAGAATATCCGCGAATCTGGGAACTATGGAATAATAGTAAAGCGTGGAGGACAGATGCCTATGCCCCATGGATTTTGAAAGATAGAGCAGGTGCTCGCTTAATCCAAAACTGTCATTTCCGGTCCAACCATTGATGTTTTCGGTGGCATAATTGTGCCGTAATGCATACGGAACCACACCTGTTGCTGTGTTTGCCTTTTGCCATAGAGTATGGAATGTTTGAGTAACCCAATCTCTACTATAATGCCCGCCGTTATGCTTTTCGAAGAAAAAAGTCCTGTCCGGAAGCAGTTTATCTATTGCCTGATCATACCTGATCAATAAGTCAGACATGCTTTTATGAAGTGTAACATAGTGTTGATCATAGCCCTTTGATTTCTGTATGTTTAACACTCCTTCAATCGGATCGAAATCTGCTTTGCGCAGAAGCCTTGCTTCGGTTGTGCGGATTCCACTGCTGTATAATAGTCTGAAGAAGACAGGGCATGTGAGATGTCGAACTTTTGAAAACAAAGATCTATTTACCGGTATGTTGTCACACTCATAGAAAAAGCGTTGTAGCTCTTCCTTTGTAAATGCATGTGGTACATATGTTGCTGGTTCCTTTTTTAGCTTTGCAGGAATCTTTACATCTGTCAGATCACGATCCTTCAGATATCGGATAAATGCCTTTATCACGCGGATTCTTGTGTCACAAGTCCGATTTAACTCCGTTTTTCTTTTAGCACACCATTTATCTATCATATCCTGACAGAGTGGAGCGCCAGACGGAAAAGTATTGGAGCAATAGTGGTCAAACAGAAGTAGGTTTTCTTCATAGTTGGCATTCCATATCCCTGAAGCCTTTCGATACCGTATAAAATCTTCGATATGACCGGAAAAGCCGGAGTGAAAAGTAATCATACTCGGAACACCTCCTCTGCAACCGGAAACTCTTCTACGCTGAGAGCGCAGGTTCTAAGGTGCTCTATATCGGATGAGAGATAATGGTTTAGAGATTCCGGTGCTTCATGTCCAAGTATTTCGCTGATGATCGGCTGCGAAAATCCTTTCATAGCTAAATACGTGGCTACATGGTGTCTGAATAAGTGAGATCCTCTCCGGTCACCAGCGTTTTGACGTATTCCGGCTGCCTTATAAATGTGTGCAGTCACTGGCCAGATGACTGCTGCATCAATCGGCATGTAAGGTGGTTTGTTCCATAAAAAAACATGCGGATCCGGCTTGTCGGGGCGTTCTTCAGTGATGTACTCAAAAAGCGCATTTCCAACGCCGACACTCATAGGAAGCTCGACTAATAATCCTGTTTTACTTTGTTTGCGGCAGATGATTTCTGCCTGCCAGTTGATGTCGCTAAGTTGCAGGTCGCTGATATCACACGCCCGCAGACCGGTGAAATACAGAAGCATCCCGATGGCAAGATCCCTTTTCGTCAGCTCTGCGGCTCCGTTTTCCAAAATGTCACGTAACCGGAGGGATTCCTCTTGTGTAAAATATTGAATGTTCTGCCGTCGCTTCTTAATAGCCGGAAGGAACAAACGGATCTTTTTTGTCAAAGGGTTCAAAGATTCCGCTACTGTGAGAACGGACTCGATGTCTTTTCTATAAGAGCGGCTGCGACAAAGTACTCCATTATCATCAGTAAAGAACGAGATGACATCTCTTTCTGTCACTGTTTCTAAGGAATCGTGTCCACTCTGTTGAAGATGAAGCAGGAAGCAGGACGCTTTTGAAACACACTTGGTAATCGTGTTTACTGAATAATCATTCTGGATAGCGTACCTTTTGTAATAATCCATCAGTTCTTTAAAGGCACCGCATAACTTTGAATACGCACTTTTTTGTACCAGCGGCACTTTTTTATGATGGTTTGGAAACTCATTGTTCTCTTCAAACCGCTGGAGGATTGTGAAGAGCGACCGTTTGTGATAGATCCGCTCTTGTGATGACTCTGGATTTCTGCCTGTTTTTAATCGTTCTTCGTACAGTTCGAGATACGAAGTGCATTGAAACAGCTTTGGATTGCGCTTTATCCAGTTGATTTCGAATCTTACGCTTTTGATGTAGTTTTCGGAGTAACCATCTTCCTTCATCTGCATCAGCAAAGTTTCATAAGAATTAAATAGTTTCTGTAGATCCATGTCATATTCTCCTTTCGATGGTATGTAAACAGGAGAATTGTACAATAAATCTAAAATGAAATCACAATTTTTTAATGACAGCGGACGGGAAGAATGCTATATTTCAGGTAAAGTTTAGATTTCATAAAAGAAAGGATTTCATAAAGCATGAGTGGACCTTATGATGATATGATCGATATGCCTCATCACGTTTCCAGTGTGCATCCACAGATGCGTATGGAAGAACGGGCAGCCCAGTTCTCACCTTTTGCGGCTTTAACTGGTTATGGAGCAGTCATAAAAGAAACGGCCCGACAGACAGTTCCGAGACTGGAGCTGAGTGAAAATAGTCAGGAAGAAATCAAACGGCAGCTGGATCATCTGGAAGAGCATATCCATGAACAGCCGGAAGTATCCATTACTTATTTCCTGGCGGATCAGAAAAAAGAAGGCGGGGCTTATGTGACAGCGGCAGGCACAATCAAAAGGCTGGATGATGTTGAAGGTATTCTTAAGCTGGAGGATGGGACTTGCATTAAGATTGAAGATATTATAAAGATTCAATCACCTATGCTGGAGGTGGGAGAATAAAAATGGAAACTGATCACTTGCCAAACCTAAAGGAAAATGGTATAGTTTATATGTAAGTATCAGAATTGCCAGTGAGCAATAACAGTTATCCGGTTGCACAGTGTCTGAGAGAGGTTTTCTTTCAGGCACTTTTTTTGTTTCCGTATGGATAAAATAGTATATGTCTTCTGCTTCTGTTATAGAAGCACAGTATCAGGAGAACGGGAGTGGGACTTCCGTCCAATAATTTCATAATAACTGGCTTTGAGCCATAAAAGCACTCATGGAGTTTTATCAGACTCTTTGGGTGCTTTTTTTATATAGATTGGAGTCGCAAGGCTCCCCCAACCTTTTTCCCGGGGAGCCCGTCTGGCGACCCGTTTTTATAAATAATTTTCGACAGAGGAGTGTTGTAAACATGATA
>DWYZ01000083.1 GCA_019118425.1 Candidatus Blautia faecavium
CAGAAATTTTAATTTTTTTATTAACATTTCTACAATCCAGGGATTGCAGTATACCTCCAGCAGAATACCTCCAAAATAGAAAATCCCACAAATCGCACACACTCCTCCATAACGGCAGACTTTCTGGGGAAACAGCCCTTTGTTCTTCCACACATCCATGGACTGGGCATAAACTTCTCTTAAAAAATAAGTCAAAACCGGAAGATATAAAAGATACTGAGGGAATAAAAGTCCCACTCCCGCCGCTCCTCCCGCAAGTCCAAACTGCAGGATAGACATAGTTAAAAGAGCTCCCGCCTTCATCCCGGTAAGCACGATCCATAAAATAGCCAACGGAACGCCAAACACAGACAGCCCGCAGAAAAAAGCAATCAAAAAATAGGTTCCTCTCATTCGAAATACTTCCAAAAGATATTCCAATCCGGAAATTTCTCTGCCCGAAAAAGCGCTGAGCAGGTACATTGATGCCATAGTCTGCTGCTGCCACTCCATTTTCCATAGAATATTGGGAAGCAGGACACCGACCAGAAATCCAGCCAGCATAAGCCTCCATGCCGGAAAAGTACAACTGCTGCCTTTTGATTTTTTTCTCATATCTTCACCCTGTACCAGTTTACGAAAAAGCAGGATAAATTAGAACATTCTTTTTTACATACGTTCATTGACGTGAAAAGCCGCACGGATAATTCCGTACGGCTTTTTATATACAATATGAAAATCTCTGGTCATCATTGGCTGCGCTACTTCGCAAAGTCCACTGCCCTGCTCTCTCTGATCACATTTACCTTGATCTGGCCCGGATATTCCAGTTCCGCTTCTATCTGCTTCGCGATATCCCTTGCCAGCAGGACCATATCAGAATCACTGACATGTTCCGGCACAACCATAACACGAATTTCCCTTCCTGCCTGAATGGCATAAGACTTTTCCACACCTTTGAATTCATTAGTGATATCCTCTAACTGTTTCAAACGGTTCGTATAAGTCTCCAGAGTTTCTCTTCTTGCGCCCGGCCTTGCCGCGGAAATCGCGTCAGCAGCCTGTACAATACATGCGATCAAAGATTCTGGTTCCACATCTCCATGGTGTGCAGCCACCGCATTTAAAACAACGGCAGACTCTTTATACTTCTTACATAAATCCACACCGATCTGGATATGTGAGCCCTCCACCTCATGGTCGATGGATTTTCCGATATCATGAAGAAGACCCGCACGCTTTGCAATACGCACATCCACACCGATTTCTCCTGCAAGAAGTCCGGAAAGCTGTGCTACTTCGATAGAATGTTTCAATGCATTCTGTCCATAGCTGGAGCGGAACTTCATTCGTCCAAGAAGCTTTAAAAGCTCCGGATGGATTCCATGTACGCCCACTTCCATCGCAGCAGCCTCGCCGTCCTCACGAATCTGTGCTTCCACTTCTTTCTGCGCCTTCTCCACCATCTCTTCGATCCTTGCCGGATGAATACGTCCGTCTACGATCAGTTTTTCAAGGGCAACCCTGGCAATCTCTCTGCGGATAGGATCAAAGCCAGACAATACCACCGCTTCCGGTGTATCGTCAATAATAAGATCCACACCTGTCAAAGTTTCAAGGGTACGTATATTACGTCCCTCCCGTCCAATGATCCTGCCCTTCATCTCGTCACTGGGAAGCTGTACAACTGAAATCGTCGCCTCAGACACATGGTCAACCGCACATTTCTGAATGGCGTTTACCACGTACTCTTTTGCTTTTTTGTTTGCGTCTTCCTTTGCTCTGCTTTCCAGTTCTTTGTAAAGTTTGGCTACATCTACCTTGACGTCATCCTCTACAGATTTGAGCAACTCTTCTTTTGCCTGTTCGGAGGTCAGACCGGAAACTCGTTCCAGTTCTTGTACTCCTTTCAGCTCGAGTTCTTCCACTCTCTTCTCTTTCTTTTGCAATTCAGCAATTCTCGCTGTGCACTCTGTCTCTCGCTTCTCTACTGCATCGGCCTTCTTATCCACGGCTTCTTCTTTGGATAAGACTCTTTTTTCATACTTCTGCAGTTCAGCTCGTCGTTCCTTGGTTTCTTTCTCCAGTTCATTTTTCGTACGGAGAGATTCTTCCTTTACTTCCAATAAAGCTTCTCTTTTTTTAGTCTCAGCTGTTTTTAAAGCTTCATCTATTATGCTTCTTGCTTTTTCTTCCGCTGTTCCGATAACTTCAGCATCTTTTTTTGCCTTGTTCTCCACAGCGATCTTGCAAGTAACAGGAACCGCAATAAGTAGCGCGACTACCACAGCGACAACAGCAACAATAATCGTCGTGCCTGTCACAGGAGCACCTCCTTATTTAGTTTTCATTGTACAATTACAACAATACAAGTTTATCTGTTTTTGAGAATTATGTCAAGTTTTTCTACTTAATTGTTTTAATTTTTTCCTTTTTTCTGTCATAGGGTCTTTCTCCTGGATTGCCCCGGTATAAGAATAAACAGCCTGTGCCGCTTTTCCTGCACAGGCTGTCTCTTTTATTCATTTTCAAACCTTGTTTTGGCTGTTATATGGAGTTCTTCCAGTACGGAAAAAATATCTCCCGTCTGAAATCCGCGCCTGGCAAGATAGCCGCACAGACGGCGCAGTTCTTTTTCTTCTATGATGCTGTCCGGAGCATGCTTCTTTTTTATTTCCCGCCGGATCAGCTCGCGCTCATCTGGCTTTTCATACTCTGCAATCTCCTCCCAAGCTTCTAAGGCCGTATTCCTGGAAATACCCTTTTGCTGAAGCTCCAGAAGGATCTTCTGTCTGCTTTTTAGGCTGATCCTGGAGGAAATATAATTCTCTGCATATCTCCGGTCATTAATGTAGCCAAAGGATTTCACATAAGCAATGGCATCTTCCGCAGCTTCCTGGGAAAAACCTCCCTGCAGGAGCTTTTCCCGAAGCCCCCTCTCCGTGCGGTCCATGTGTTCTAAAAGGCGCATGGCCTTTTTTCTCGCTTTCTGCTGTTCTTCCAGAGTGTCCATAGATTACTCTCCGTCTTCTCCTTCTGCATCGAGAAATTCCATCTGCCCAGTTTCCTCCTCGGGCAACTCTTCCTCTGGAAGGAGATGATAATGGATTCTTACCTGCTTTTCGATCTCGCTGCAGATTTCCGGATGTTCTCTTAAAAACATCTTCGCATTTTCCCTGCCCTGCCCGATCTTTTCATCATGGTATGCGTACCAGGCGCCGCTTTTATTTACAATGGAACAGTCCGCTGCAAGATCCAGAATATCTCCTTCTTTGGAAATTCCGGTTCCAAACATAATGTCGAATTCTGCCTGCTTAAAAGGAGGCGCCACTTTATTTTTCACTACCTTAATGCGGGTATGGTTTCCTACCATCTCTCCACCTTGTTTTAAGGTTTCCACCTTACGCACATCCAGGCGGACAGAAGAGTAAAATTTCAGTGCCCGGCCGCCGGTAGTTGTCTCAGGATTTCCAAACATTACTCCCACCTTCTCACGAAGCTGGTTGATAAAAATAACCACGCAGTTAGATTTACTGATCACAGCAGTCAGTTTACGAAGAGCCTGTGACATAAGCCTTGCCTGAAGGCCCACATGGCTGTCTCCCATATCTCCGTCGATCTCCGCCTTAGGCACAAGGGCCGCTACGGAGTCTACGATCACGATATCCACCGCACCGGAACGCACCATAGTCTCAGTGATCTCCAACGCCTGCTCTCCATTATCCGGCTGAGAAATGTAAAGATTATCAATATCCACACCGATATTTTTCGCGTAAACAGGATCCAGGGCATGCTCTGCATCTATGAACCCTGCGATTCCGCCCCTTTTTTGTACTTCAGCCACCATGTGCAGGGCCACGGTGGTTTTACCGCTGGACTCCGGTCCGTAAATCTCTATGATACGTCCTTTAGGAATTCCGCCTACTCCGAGAGCTATATCCAGGCTTAAAGAGCCTGTAGGTATCGCCTCCACCTGCATATTCGCTCCGCTTTCCCCCAATTTCATAACAGAGCCCTTGCCGTATTGCTTTTCGATCTGCCCGAGAGCTGCCTCAAGGGCTTTTCGTTTTTCTTCATTTATCATTCTTATCTATTCTCCTCTTATTATTTTGTGAACCTATGTTCGTGTTTTCTTTTTACATAGTATTACATTTTTGGGTTTGCGTCAAGGGAATCCTAAGAAATATTCCTAAATATTTTCCCGTGTCTGCCATTCTTCCGCTTTGGCAAAAAAATACAGAGAGATACAGGAAAGTATCTCTCTGCAATAATTTATAGCAAACGTCATAATAAAAAGAATTATGACGTTTGCTGCACCGATTTTTGCTGCGTGAAACGCAAATATTTCCTAACAAAAGTCGTGCGCATCCTCCCGGAGAATTATAGTTATAGTATTTTTCTCCTGTAAATCTCCGATTTACCTGAATCTTTCCAGAAAGCTTCAGCCCTGGCTTAAAATCATGCGCACATGCTCTACTTCTTCCTTCGTTGCCTTAGCTGCCGGAACGTAATAGCCTCTTTCCCTGGCTATCTTATAAATCTCTTCCTGGGACATTTCACACTGGTTGCGGATCTGCTTTAAGGTCTGTTTTAACTGAGGATTCTCTGTCTGAGAAATCATCTCCCCGTAACGTACCAGTTCGCCATTGATCCCTGCAAGAGTATCTGCTACCATCGCCTTATCGTTCATCATTTCCTACCTCCTACTGTAAAAACTGCATTAACTGCTGCTTCGTCTGCTGTGCAGACTGGGCGGATTTCTGAAAAAACTGCTTTACTTCCGCATCTGCAGCATTCTGTGCGTAATCCTGCATTTTACAATGAGTGGTCTCAAAGCCGCCGATAAGATGGCGCAGGTTCTGTAAATCCAACTCTGAAATATCTGTCATGATACTACCTCCTCATATAGTTTACAGTAGATAGTATCTCTCCAATCTCTGATTCTATACACACTGACCGGCCTCAGGCTGTCCCATTATTCCCCAATAAGCCAGTTATACATTTCTTCATACTGGCGGGCAGAGCTATTCCAGGAGAAATCCTGTGCCATGGCACGGTCTACCATTTTATTCCATTCCCGTTTTTTATCGTAATAAATACGCTCTGCATTCCGTATAGTATAAAGCATCTCATGGGCATTATAATTACGGAAGCTAAAGCCGGTTCCTGTGCTTTCAAACTCATTATAAGGCTCTACTGTATCTTTCAGTCCGCCAGTCTCCCTTACAATGGGGATCGTGCCGTATCGCAGGCTGATCAGCTGGCTTAAACCGCATGGCTCAAAAAGAGAAGGCATCAGGAATGCATCAGAAGCCGCATAAATACGGTGTGACATAGGCTCATCATAATATATCTGTGCAGAAACTTTATTGGAATATTTCCAGTCAAAGTGGCGGAACATATTCTCATAGCGCTCATCTCCAGTTCCAAGAACCACAATCTGCACTGCGTCCTGACAAAGTTCATCCATGATATAGGCAATCAGGTCAAAGCCCTTCTGATCCGTAAGGCGTGATACAATACCGATCATCATTGCCTTAGGATCCTCAGCAAGTCCCAGATCCTTCTGAAGCTGTATCTTATTCTTTACCTTTTCCTTGCGGAAGGTAGTGGCGTTATAAGTCTTCGTGATATAAGGATCCGTTTCCGGATTAAAGATATCATAATCAATTCCGTTTACGATTCCTCTTAAGCTGTTAGAGCGCGCACACATAAGTCCATCCAGCTTTTCTCCGTAAAATGGAGTCTTGATCTCTTCTGCGTAAGTCTTACTTACTGTAGTAACCGCGTCTGCGAATACAATGCCGCCTTTTAAGAAGTTCGCATCTTTATAAGCTTCCAGCTTGTCCGGCGTAAAATAATAGTCTGACAGGCCGGTAATGCTCTTTACCGTCTTTACATCCCATACGCCCTGAAATTTCAGGTTATGGATAGTCATAATTGTTTTTATTCCCCAGAAGAATTCATTCTGCTGGAAGGTATCATGGAGATACACGGGAACCGGTCCGGTCTGCCAGTCATGGCAGTGGATGATATCCGGACGGAATCCGATCACCGGAAGTACGGAAAGTACTGCCTTTGAGAAGAAGGCAAACTTCTCCAGATCCCACGGCGCGCTGTCGTATGGCTTTGGTCCGCTGAAATAATACTCATTATCAATAAAGTAAAACTTAATTCCATCGTATTCCATCTGCATGATTCCCACATAGCAGTTTTTATACCCCAGATCCATATAGAAATGTGTGATATATTCCATCTTATCCTTCCATTCCTGTTTCATACAGGCATATTTCGGAAGAATGACGCGGATATCAAAGTAGCGCTTGTCAAAGCACTTGGGAAGCGCTCCGGCTACATCGGCAAGACCTCCTGTCTTAATAAATGGTACAGCCTCTGATGTTGCGAATAATATCTTCTTCATTCCGTAATTACCCCTCCTTAGTAACGTACTTTTACGAAAGAGCTTCAGACTCTTAATTGTCTTTTATTATACCGCAAAACTCTATTATTGGAAAGAGTGATTTTTATATTCCAGTCTTATCTTATCCGCAATCAGAGCAATAAATTCCGAATTTGTAGGCTTTCCCTTCCCGGTGCTGACCGTATAGCCAAACAGCTCATCGATAGTGTCCATCTTGCCTCTGCTCCACGCTACCTCTATGGCATGGCGGATGGCACGTTCTACACGGCTGGGTGTGGTCTGATGCTTTTTGGCTATTGTAGGATACAGGATTTTTGTGATAGAATTCAGCATTTCCATATCTTCCACTGACAGGATGATCGCATCTCTTAAATACTGGTATCCTTTTATATGAGCAGGCACGCCGATTTCATGGATCACATTGGTGACATCGGCCTCCAGATTGCCGTTTTTATATGTATCCTTCTCTTCTTTTCCATTTTGGCGGGTAATTTCACGGGCCTTTTTTTCTCCCATCCGGCGTATGTGCTTGATCCTGTTTAATAGCATCCTGTTGTCAAAAGGCTTTAGCATATAGTAGTCCGCACCCAGATTAAAAGCATCCTCTGTGATCCGTTCCTGTCCTACTGCAGATACGACAATAAATGATGGCACTTTTTTCAGGCTTGTGTCATGTCCGAATTTTTCCATTACAGAAAGTCCGTCTACTTTTGGCATGATAATATCCAATACGACTACATCCGGCTCTTTTTCTTTGATGATCTTGCAGATTTCTTCCCCATTATGGGCCTTTCCCACAAGTTCCAAATCACTGTCTTCCTCGATGAGCCTGCCTAAAAGTTCTACCATTTTTTCGTTATCGTCCGCAATCGCCACATTTAATTTTCCCATGAGGCTTATCCTCCTAACTACATCATTCTTTATTTATGCAATAAACTCGGCGCCATTCGGTTTCCTCTTGCACATCAAACACATTATAGTTGAACGCAGATGGCGAAATCAAGC
>DWYZ01000017.1 GCA_019118425.1 Candidatus Blautia faecavium
GGCGCAAGCCAGTTGCAGACCTTGAAAACGGCAATCCATGAGATAGCCCATGCGCGGCTGCATGATGTTGATTTGAACGCGCCCAAAGAGGAACAAAACCGCGTTGACCGCCATACCCGCGAAGTGCAGGCCGAAAGCGTCGCTTATACAGTGTGCCAGCATTTCGGCCTTGATACTTCCGATTACTCTTTGGGCTATGTGGCCGGGTGGAGTAGCGGAAAGGAAATGACGGAATTAAAAGCGTCCCTTGAAACCATACAGACTACCGCAAAGGAACTGATTAACGAGATCGAGGGGCATTTTACCGAGTTGCAGCAGCAGCGGGAAGCCGAGCAACAGCAAGCACCTGTATTTGATACGCTACCGCTCGAACAGCAACAAGCCTTGTCCGATACTGTCAAAGATACGCTGCAAGCCGCATGAAACAAGGCTTTATGCGCGTCTATTTGTCCATGCTGGTAGTCGTTTTCCGCGTCCTTTTGCCGGGACAATAGGGACGCTCTTTGAAAACGCAAAACTCATATTTCCATTGCGGGCGGTAGAAACGGCAAGTGCAGCAATCTTCATCACTTCCGGTACAGCCGGATTGAAAGCGGTCAAATCCCGGCTTCTGCTGCATGAGCAGTTCAAACGCCCGCCTTTTGCCGTTTGTGAAATACATTCCGGCTGCGCCTCCTTTCCTGCGGGCATAAAAAACGCCACAGACTTTTGATCTGTGGCGTGGCTATATGCAGAAAGGGACGCTATCTTGCGATAACGCCCCTTTTGCTCGGTTATTCAGTTGTAACCTGTTTGCCCGCTGCCCTTAAAACGCGATAATTTAAGGCTTTTTGCTTGTTTTCTTATCTCACCGCGCTTTTCCAAGGAGACGTTTTTTTAATATTTCATCTGCAATTCTTGCTTTATATTTTCTCATTTTACTTATGCCTCCTGCCATGTGTATATATACATTTTTTCCGGCTTTGATAAAAGTATACCTGCTTTTCGGCATGATGGCAATTTACTTTTCGGCATAATGGAGATTTATTTTTCGGCATTTTGGCATCTTTTTTTTCGGCATTTTGGATTCTGATTTTTCGGTTATCCGGAAGCATACAAAAATCTGTGAACTTTTTTTCATAAAATAATTTTTTACAGATATTTGTCTTTTTAGAAAAAAGATGGTATAATAGGTTCGCTTAACGTAAGGACATAAAATTGTTGAATTTTATTGGAAAAGAGGATTAGACAAATGAGTGATAAAACGATCTTGGAACAGTGGCGCTCCATCGCCTATGACCAGCAGGCAGACCGTAATAAGCTTCAGAGATTCTGGGCGAACTATTTTAACATTGAGAAAGGAATTTATGAACAGCTTCTGGAGAATCCAGACGAGGTTGTAAGCGGCACCGTAAAAGAGCTGGCAGAGAAATACGGCCAGGATGTACTTACCATGGTAGGTTTCCTGGATGGAATCAATGACAGCCTGAAAGTTCAAAATCCTATTGAGACTATGGATGAAAATACAGTAGTAAATCTTGGCTTTGATAAAGAACTGCTGTATAAAAACATGGTAGACGCAAAAGCCGACTGGCTGTACGAGCTTCCTCAGTGGGAAAAGATTTTTGACGCAGACAAGCGTAAAGAACTTTACCGGGAGCAGAAAAAATCCGGTACCATCGTAAAAGGCCATAAAGTGGGAAGAAACGACCCATGTCCATGCGGAAGCGGAAAGAAATATAAATTCTGCTGTGGCAGATAATGAAAGAAAAAAAGAATTTAGATTATATCATCGTGTTAGGCGCCCATGTGGACGGCACACGTCTGACGTTAGCCCTTCTGGAACGAACCAGGAGGGCCTGTCAGTATTTAAAGGAGAATCCTTATACAAAAGCGGTGCTTTCCGGAGGAAAAGGAGCAGGGGAAGCCATTTCTGAGGCGGAAGCGATGTATGAGTATTTGATATCCCATGGAATTTCCGGGGAGCGGCTTATAAAAGAAGAACGTTCTACAAATACTAAAGAGAATCTTGCCTTCAGCTTTAAGACCATTGGAACCTTGGATGTCTCTGTTGGTGTAGTCACCAACAATTTCCACGTATTCCGGGGCGTTGCCATAGGTAAAAAATGCGGCTGCAGGGAGATTTACGGAATTCCCTCCAGATACCGTTCCTGGCGGCTCTTACTGTACATACCCCGGGAGATCCTTGCCATTATAAAGGATAAGCTGATGGGGAATTTATAGTAACGGGGTAAGAAAAGAGAGGGAAACAGCGTCAATTGGATCCTGCATTATATACCGCACTAGAGCTATGCGGGCTTATACTGATCTGCGGATGAAAAATATAGCTGCATGTCACACCTGTAACCTCGCACCTGCTGCGTGGTTACGGATCCATATGATTCAAGGGCAATTTGTGACCGCAACAAAATATAGATAAAATATATATCCATGCGTTGACAAATGAAAATAGGATGGATATAATGTAAAACAGCAATAAGAAAATGCGTTGACGAGAAGAGTAAGCTGCGGAAACGTTCCAGAGAGAGGTACATATGGTGGAAGTACCTTAGCGGGAAACAGTTGAAGACCACCTCGAAGCGGCCCTAATCCGGCCCGGTGATTCCGTTATCATCAATTAAGCGGTCTGGTTTACACACCGGACAAACAGGGTGGAACCGCGGATAGAGAAATTCGTCCCTTACAGTACAGATTTTGTATTGTAAGGGATTTTTTTATTTTCAGGGAAGAGATTTGTTTTCCTATGGAAAAATTCGCCGGCAGGCTCATACTGCGGCGGTAAGGATAGGCCGGGTCCCGCAGGAGAAAAACAAGAAGGAACAAATAAAGAACTTTAGTAAAGGAGAAAAAGATATGATCATCACATTGAAAGACGGTTCTAAAAAAGAATATGCAGAACCAAAATCTGTTATTGACATTGCCTCTGATATCAGCGAAGGCCTGGCAAGAGTGGCATGTGCAGGAGAAGTGGACGGAGAAGTTGTAGATCTACGTACCGTAGTGGACAAGGACTGCGAGCTGAACATCCTTACCTTTGACAGCGAAGGAGGACAGGGCGCGTTCCGTCACACCACATCTCATATTATGGCGCAGGCTATCAAACGACTGTATCCGGATGTGAAGCTTGCTATCGGACCGTCTATCGCAGATGGATTTTATTATGATGTGGACAGCGATACCCCTTTTACAGCAGAAGATCTGGAAAAGATCGAAGGAGAGATGAAAAAAATCGTAAAAGAGGCGCTTCCCATCACAAGATTTACCAAGCCGAGACAGGAAGCGATCGACTATTTTAAAGAGAAAAATGAGCCCTATAAGGTAGAACTGATCGAAGATCTGCCGGAGGATGCGGAAATCAGTTTTTATCAGCAGGGAGAATTCGTGGATCTTTGCGCAGGTCCTCATCTTATGACTACGAAGCCGGTAAAGGCCTTTAAGCTGACAAGCCTTGCGGGAGCTTACTGGCGCGGAAACGAAAAGAATAAGATGCTTACCAGAATTTACGGAACTTCCTATACAAAGAAAGCGGATCTGGAAGAATACCTTACCCGCATGGAGGAAGCAAAAAAACGTGACCACAGAAAACTTGGAAAAGAACTTGGTCTTTTCATGATGAGAGAAGAGGGACCGGGATTCCCATTCTTCCTTCCAAAAGGTATGGTGCTGAAAAATACCCTTCTGGATTACTGGAGAGAGATCCATAATAAAGCAGGCTATGTGGAGATTTCCACACCGATCATGTTAAGCCGCCATCTGTGGGAGACTTCCGGACACTGGGATCATTATAAAGAAAATATGTATACCACAGTGATCGATGAAACAGACTTTGCCATCAAACCTATGAACTGCCCGGGCGGTATCCTGGTTTATCAGTCAGAGCCTCGTTCCTACAGAGATCTTCCCATCCGTATGGGTGAGCTTGGTTTGGTACACCGTCATGAAAAATCCGGCCAGCTTCATGGCCTGATGCGTGTACGCTGCTTTACCCAGGACGATGCCCATATCTTTATGATGCCAGAGCAGATCCGGGATGAGATCAAGGGTGTAGCCAAACTGATCGATGAAGTATACCAGTTGTTTGGATTTAAGTACCATGTAGAGCTGTCTACCCGTCCGGAAGATTCCATGGGAAGCGACGAGGACTGGGAAATGGCTACAGATGCACTGAGAGGCGCGCTGGAAGATCTGGGACTTCCTTACGTGGTAAATGAAGGAGACGGCGCATTCTATGGACCAAAGATTGACTTCCATCTGGAGGATTCCATCGGAAGAACCTGGCAGTGCGGAACTATTCAGCTTGACTTCCAGCTTCCGCTGCGGTTTAACTGCGAATACATCGGAGCAGACGGAGAAAAGCATCGTCCGATCATGATCCACCGTGTAGCGTTCGGCTCCATTGAACGTTTTATCGGTATTTTGATCGAGCACTTCGCAGGCGCGTTCCCCACCTGGCTGGCTCCTGTACAGGTGAAGGTGCTGCCGATTTCTGATAAACATATGGAATATGGCAAAAAAGTACTGGAAACATTAAAAGAGGCAGGCATCCGCGCAGAGATCGATACCCGCGCGGAGAAGATCGGATATAAGATCCGTGAGGCGAGACTGCAGAAGATTCCTTATATGCTGATCGTGGGCGCGAAGGAAGAGGAAGAAGGAAAGGTTTCTGTGAGAAGCCGGTTCGCGGGAGATGAAGGCGCGAAGGATTTGGGTGCGTTTATTGAAAGTATTAAGGAAGAGATAAAGGCACGGGTTATGCGTGAGACAGAGGTTGTAGAAGAGAAGTAAGAAGAGGGCGTTGGTAGGGACGCCATGGAGGCTGCGGTGTGTGGCTGACGGGGAGCGCTGCGTTTGGGGATTTCTCCTGCGCTCGCCGATTATCAGCCGCGCCGCATAACTCGCTGCGCTTTAGACAGATGCTCTGCGGCTGAAGCGGCGCAGGAGAAATCCTCCAAGCCTCGCGAGCCCCGACAGCCACACACCGCAGCCTCCATGGCTGACTACTCAAGACGCTTAGAGACGAAGCGTGTGGGGGATGGTGTTGGTGGAGAGAGAAATTTATACAATAGGTTATCAACTTTAATATTGATTGTTGGAAATGAAAAGTATAGGTTATATCAAGGCGGAACCCTTAGAAGCGGTTCTGGTTAGGGAGGAAATCTTGACAGGCCTATGCTTTTTATTTCTTTTTGTGACATAATGCTGACAGAGAGTAGTAAAGGAAGGGAAAAAGCGATGGGGTTGTAAAGCAGAATGATGCTTACGATACGAAATGGTTAGAAAGTTCCTTTTTTCAAGGATTTCCTAAAAGAGAGCATTTGCAAAAGAATAGGGAATGGATATTACCTGGTGGGATGGTCTTAATGTATGGATAAGAGAGTTTTTTTTGATCGAAAACAATCGTAAATTTGAAAGATTATGATTAAAAACAATCGTAAAATTTTGCGATTGGTTTTTGCGTATTATTAAGCGGAAATCCTCGTAAAATATTTGTATAAATTTAACTTAAAATATTGCTTTTTAACTTTAAAAAAGTTACAATGA
>DWYZ01000084.1 GCA_019118425.1 Candidatus Blautia faecavium
AAATGGATTATAATCTATCCTGTAGATAAGAAAAAAGATAGGTTCGAATTCTTTTATATAAGATCGATAAAGGGAGCGATGTCATGAAATATGTAACTTTAAACAATGGCGTAAAAATGCCTCAGCTTGGATTCGGAGTCTTTCAGATCACAGATCCTGCCCAATGCGAACAGGCGGTAGCGGATGCGATTTCTGTTGGGTATCGTATGATCGACACTGCGGCTTCTTATGGAAATGAAGAGGCGGTGGGACGTGCCTTGAAGCGCTGCGGCGTACCAAGAGAGGAATTGTTTATCACTACAAAGCTTTGGATCTCAGACACTACCTATGAAGGGGCCAAAAAGGCTTTTCAGAAATCTCTGGACCGGTTAGGGCTTGACTATCTGGATCTGTACCTTATCCATCAGCCTTTGAACGACTATTACGGAGCATGGAGGGCAATGGAGGAGCTTTATAAAGAAGGAAAGGTACGGGCTATTGGCGTATGTAGTTTTTACCCGGACCGGCTTGCGGATCTGATCGCTTTTAATGAGATATGTCCTGCAGTAAATCAGGTGGAGGCGAATGTATTTTTCCAGCAGAGAGATTCCCAGAAATATATGGAATCCAAGGGCGTCACCATGGAAGGCTGGGCTCCTTTTGCTGAGGGAAAAAACGATCTTTTCCATAATGAAACCTTGAAAAATATCGGTGCAAAATATGGAAAAAGCATCGCCCAAGTGGTACTTTCCTGGCTGCTTCAAAGAGGGGTAGTCTGCATTCCAAAGAGTACGAAAAAGGAACGTATGGAAGAAAATTTCAATGTCTTTGACTTTAGTTTAAGTGACGAAGATATACAGAAAATTGAAGCTTTAGATACGGGGAAAAGCTGTTTCTTTGATCACCGTGATCCAGCTGTAGTGGAAAATCTTTGTGGCCTGGTACGCAATGTTTAAACGAAGATCAGCAGTCATCAAAAGGAGGATTATTAGAAATCATGGATATTTTATTTATAAATGGAAGTCCCAACAGGAATGGAAATACGGCAGCTTTAGCGAGGACTTTGCTTGAGGGTAAAGAATATGAAACATTAAATCTGGCGGATTATAGGATCTGTACTTATGGACAGAATTTTCCGGACGATCAGTTCCAGGAAGTTTTGTCCAAAATGAAGGAAGCGAAAATAATCGTTATCGGCTCTCCTGTTTATTGGCACAATATGAGCGGAGCGCTCCGCACA
Source organism: Candidatus Blautia faecavium (assembly GCA_019118425.1). Taxonomy (GTDB): domain Bacteria; phylum Bacillota; class Clostridia; order Lachnospirales; family Lachnospiraceae; genus Blautia_A; species Blautia_A faecavium. The sequence goes on from DWYZ01000084.1 coordinate 1,220, forward strand.
CTTCTTGACCGCTTCTACGGACCTGTATCCCAGGGAGAATTACGCGGAAAAGATCTTTACTTTTTATTCCAGGGCGCTGCGCCGACTAAGCAGATGCTGGAGTTCGGCGAATACACTATGAGCCGTTTTGCCGCGCTTTACGGTATGACCTATATGGGCATGGCGGCCAGCATGGCAGATGCGGAAAAATTAAAGAAAAAAATGTAAGAAGCTTGCCTGCCGGCACATGCATTTCCCCTTTGTGCCTTGTGCCGGCAGATAAATGCAGCGATCAGCCGTCCGGTGTGGTAATTTTCTTATTTATCCTTTTGACAGGCTCCTTTGTCATCAGTTAGTAAAACATCACTAGAGGTTCTTATGTCCTGCCAGAAAGCTTTTGGAGGTTACCACATTGGACGGGTGGTCACTGCACCGCTTTTCCAAAGGGTAAGAAAATCCCATGGAAACACAAAATATACCTCTAAATTGAAAAAAGGAATCCTTCGCATAGATTCTCTGTGTGCGATGGTTTCCTTTTTTCTTTGTTCTTATTTATCCATAAACATTTTGAATCTTACTGACCGCAGCAAGCGCGTGGCTCGGAATATGGCATATGATTGCATTTTATCCTTCCAACAACCACGCAATACCCGCCGCAGTTCTTTCCGCAGTATTATAGTAATGCCCCCCTGGGTTCATTTGGAAAATCGTATTTATACCCTTGTTTTTATAATAAGTCTGAATCTCTTCTGTATTTTCCTTTACTGTCCGAAGATAAGGATTTTGTGTCCTGCTCTCTTTATTTCCCAGTGAAAAATACATGCGGTCCGGTTTATTTTTCATCTCACGGGAAAACACATATTCTTTAAAGCCGGGATACCATAAAGAGCCGGATATGCTGGCCGCTCTTGAAAAAATTCCGGTACAGTAAAGGCTGTAGACCGAAAATAATCCTGCAAGAGAATAACCTGCAATGCCTCTCCATGCAATACCTCCAAAAAGGGATTTTTCAGCCTCAGGAATTATTTTTTCCGCCATAAATTTCAGGTATTTATCTGCTCCTCCCGTGCAGGCCGGGCCATTTTTTATGGCAGAAGGGCTGTCCCATGGAGCCATATCAAAGTTCCAGTCAAGTCCGCTGACTGCGGCAAGAGTAAAGGGGGTATGGGTGATCTTCTTAAGAATTTCGTATATTTCCTCTGCTTCTTCTGAAACAGTATTCAGATATATAACAGGGGCGACAGGCTCCTTATCTGAACAAACAGTAAGTTTTTTATCCTCAATTGTATACTGTTCCATATTTTTTACATTTCCGCTGCAGCCCGCAGATGATCTACAAGAATATTTCGGATTCCCGGATATTCTCCCAGACCCTTGATCACAGGTTCCACCTGAAATCCTTCTGCTTTAAACTGGCTGTACCAGGATTCCGGGTCGTCGCCTGCCATGTCATTTTTCGCGTGATCACCGGCCACGATCATAAAAGGAGCCAGGACAACCTTGGAAGGAGCGTACTCTTTTACCATCCTCATCAGACTTTCCATAGAAGGATACGCCTCCACGGTGCCAAGGAAAATATTTTTATACCCCTTATCCTTAAAGGTATAATCCAATGCAGCATAAATAGAGTTTGCAAAATGGGTGGTCCCGTGTCCCATCAATACCAGGACCTGATCCTCAGTAAGCCCTGAGAACTCCTCCGCCACGGCCTTTATCACTGCCAGATTATCTTCCGCGCTGGTGAGGAGAGGATCTCCAAAAGAAATGGAATGGAACTCATCACGATAGGCAAGAGCATCCTCTTTCATCAAATCATTTTCAATGCCATTGATCACATGGGTAGGCTGTACCAGCACATCGGTTATACCGTCCTTTTTCATTTGTTCCATAGCTTCCCGAACGGTAAATACGTGGACATTGTCCCTGGTTTTTAATTTTTTTATGATCATCTTGCTTGTCCATGCACGGTAAAGGATATAGTCGGGAAAAGCATTTTTCATATCTTTTTCGATAGCATCTATCGTTACTTTTCTGGTGTCATCGTGACTGGTCCCAAAGCTAACCGCCAGAATGGCTTTTTTCGTTTCTGCTGTCACTGGTTTCTTTCCTCCATAATGTGTATTTAATTTAATTCCTTCGATATATTGTTCTAAAGTCTTGAGATTTCTGGGTATTTCCAGAGAGGCTTTCAATATCCCCTTTCTGCACAGACTCTCGAAAAGTTCTAAAACAGCCGGCGGCTCCAGATTCGTCTGGCTAAGAACGCTTTTATTGGAGAACACCTGGCTGGGCGAGCCATGAAGGAGCACTTTTCCTTCATGAAAAAGGACTACCTCGTCCGCCCATTCATAGGCATAATTCACATCATGGGTAGCCATAAGGACAGTGATTCCCGCCTCTGTCATCTGATTTACGATGTGATTGACCATGATGGTATGCTTCGGGTCCAGGGCTGCCGCAGGCTCATCCAGAATGATGATATCCGGATGCATCACAAGAATGTCGGCAATAGACACCTGTTTTTTCTGACCTCCGCTTAAGGCATGGGCAGGCTTATGGCGAAAGGGAGTGATTTCCAGATAATCGATCACCTTTTCCACTTCTTCCCTGGCCTTTTCCTCAGGTACGCCTAAATTTAAGATGCCAAAGGAAATTTCCTGATAAACGCTTGCGCAAAACAGCTGATTGTCCGGGTCCTGGAACACGATACCCACCTTGCTGCGCAGGTCTAAAAGGCTTTTTTTGTCATACTTATATGCTTCTCCTTTAAAATACAACTGCCCTTTCTGCGGTTTTAATATGCCTGTACAGCATAGAAAAAAGGTGGATTTTCCGCTTCCATTTGCCCCCATAAAAGCCACTTTCTGACCCTTTTTTATCTCCAGAGAAAGGCCGTTAAGGGAATGGCTGTTGTCGTCATCGTAGGAATAATAGAGGTTATCTGCCTTTAAAATAATTTCCTTTTTTTCGTTCATACAAAAAATTTCCTCCATATAGCAAAGAGTAAAAGGGCCGCATCAAACAAAACGATCTCCGCGATTATTTTCTTCCTGGGAGGGCGGTTTTCTGACAAAACCCGGATCTGTCCGTCATAACATCTTGCTTCCATGGCATCATAGAGTATATTGGAACGGGAAACCGCCCGTATCATCAATATGGAGCCTAAAAGCCCGAAGGATCTCATGGACGTCCGGTAATCCTTATTTCCCAGGCGGCAGTTCTGTGCTGTAGAAATAGCGGACGCTGTCTCTAAGAGGATAAAAATAAACCGATAGATCAGCAGCATCAGCTCAATGAGAAGCCCGGGACAATGGATCCGGCGCAGCACCGTAAGTATATCCGGCACCGGTGTGGTAAAGGCCAGAAAATAAAGGCAGGATACCGCCCCTAACGCGGTAAGGATCAGCTGCACTGCATAGAAAAAAGAATCTGTACTTGCAGTCAGATACCAGCTTCCTATGGGAACAGCAAACAGATCCAAGGGAGCCTTTTTTATATTGAACATAATGGCGATCGTGCTTACAAACAAAAATGCCAAGGGCAGAGTAAGGAAACGGATGTAGCGCCAAAGAGGAACCCCGCCCTTCCATACGGTGAGGATTCCCGAAGCGGCTAATACGATACATGACACTTCAATAGAGCGGCTGACCACACAAATACACAGTGTGATCACTGAAAAAGCGAACTTCTCGCCGGCATTTTCGTAGCGAAGCTTTGACTGATAACACAGCTTATCTATGGTGATCACATAAAACTCCTTCTTTACTATAAAATCAATCCTGCTTGGCCGTCTTTTCCTGATTTTCTTCCTGTTTCATCCATTTTCTGCGTTCTACAAAGCGGCCCATTAAAAAAGCAATGATGCCCACGCCAATCCCGGTCTGGATGCAGAAGAAAAGGCTTTCTACTTCTCCCGGAAGTTCCCCTCCGATAAGAGTTTCTAAAACAGGGGCCGCCCAGGGTTCATAGGAAGAATCCACTTCTTCCACCACCTGGCTTCCCGCGTCATCAGAGCCTGTGAACTCCGCGTCCCTTAAGACAAAAAGAGGGATCAGCGCAATCAAAAGGATCAAAAGGATCCCTAGAAATACTTTCTTTTTCATGCTTATTTCGCCTCCTTCATAAAGCCGATCGCTTTAAGCTCAGGTTTCGCGTAGGTTTCCAGGCCCATAACGATAAGGACGGTAAGAATGCCTTCGATGATGGCCAAAGGAACCTGCGTAGGGGCGAAAACCACCAAAAATTTTACCAGGGCGCCGCCGATTGTATTATCTGCATGATGGGCAAGGGCCATCTGCAAAGCAGTTACACAATAAGTAAATAAATCTCCTGCAGCGGCTGCGAGAAAGATTCCCGCACGTTTATTCATCCCGCTCTTTTTACAAAGGGTATAAATTCCCCAGGATACAAAAGGACCTGCGATAGCCATGGAAAACGTATTTGCCCCAATGGTAGTCAGGCCTCCATGCCCCAGTAAAAGCGCCTGGAACAAAAGAACGATCAGTCCCAGGATAGAAACAGCAGACGGACCAAATAAAATAGCGCCCAGCCCGGTTCCTGTCATATGCGAACAGCTCCCTGTAATGGAGGGAATTTTTAAGGAGGAGATCACAAAGACAAAAGCGCCGGACATAGCCAGCAGTGTGATCAGATTTCTGTGCTCCTCTAAAGTTTTTTTGATTGAAAAAAATCCTGCTGCCAGAAACGGGAGGCATAGAATGCCCCAGGCAATGCAGAATCCTCCTGGAAGATAGCCTTCCATAATGTGCATGGCGCCGACACTTTGGGCAATGCCGAAGGTAAGGGCAAAGACTGTCGTCAGAGCCAGGATACGTTTTTGGTTTCTACTCATTTTCTTCTCCTTTTCGTGTTAAAACAAATATAGAAAAAAGTCCTGCACGGCAGAATTTTCGCCTGCTGCGGAATACATAAGAGGTTTTAAGAAAAATACATTTCTAAACCTTTCTGCAATAATAAAAAAACCTGCAGGGGATTCCCGACAGGCAAGCAGAAGAACAAGCAGTATAGCAAAAACTAAATGAAATCGCTATAATCCAACCTGTTCTACACAAGGCCATCGTTCGTAACCTGTGTAAATTTCATGCGCAAGGCAGGTCTTCTGACTTGGGTATCCTCACTATATTTTTATCTTCCCGGGAATTCTCCCAGTGATCCGGATCCTTTATAAATCCTGAAAATACAGTTCCTCCCTTACAGCGGCGCGACCGTGTGAGCTTTTCACTCAGCTTCCCTATTCTCCCGCAGTATCTGCGGGCACCTTGCTGCATTCAATTCTGGAACTTATTGTAACATATCCTGGGTCTTTGTCAATTCTATATTCGTGAAAACGGAGGGATTTTGGGAAAATCGTCAGATAGATTAAACTAACTTTTTTTCTAATGGGACGATGAGAGTAAAGTTTGGTTTTTGTCTTTTGATAGGGAAGGGAATTTCTCTTTTTTCGGGAAAGG
>DWYZ01000085.1 GCA_019118425.1 Candidatus Blautia faecavium
GGATTACCAGCGACAGCGATCCTTACGATGAGAAAGAAGAAAAAAGAGAAAAGACCAGACATAAGAAGATATCCATGTCTTTTCTAACGGCATTGTCCCTTTCTTTTAAAAATCTCCAGACGAAAAAAGGCCGGACTCTGCTCACCGCATTCGCCGGATCTATTGGAATTATCGGTATAGCCCTGATTTTATCCCTTTCCACAGGGATGAATGACTATATTGCGGATGTGCAGAAGGAATATAGAGGACGCCGCGCTTAACAAAGAAGAACTGCTGGAAAATGCTGTGGAATTGAAGATCACAGGAATTATCCGACCTAAAGAAGACGCGCAGAATGCCAGTATTTCCACTGCCTTGGGATATACTGCGAAATTAACAGATTATATTATTTCCTATACAGATGAGAGTGCTGTTATCAAGGCGCAGGAGGCAGATCCAGGGACAAATGTGCTTACAGGCATGGAGTTTGAAACTTCAGATGATGAGAAAAAGGCAGAGGATGCAAAAGCATATTTAAGCTCTCTGGGTATTTCAGAGAAGGCGTCCTTTTATCAGATGCTCATGTATTACTCCGCAAATAACACAGAAACCAGCGAGGCTTCTGCCGGGCAGCAGACTATGACGGCGGGAAATATGACAATGGATGAAAGTTCCATGGCAGCGGCTCTTGATCAATGGCTGGCGAACGATCCGGATCAGGAGCTTCTGGTAAAAGTATATGATGAATATATAGCCGGCTCCACGTATGAAGAGAATATGGATGCGTTCGGCAAAGTAAGCTACGAAGCCCCTTCCGCCATCAGTATTTATACAGACAGCTTTGAAAACAAGGACGCGATAGCAGCATGTATTGAAGCGTACAATGAAACTGCGGATGAGGATGCGAGGATTACGTATACGGATTATGTGGCGATGCTGACTTCCTCTGTCACTACGATCATAGACGGAATCTCCTATGTTTTGATCGCTTTTGTGGGGATTTCCCTTATAGTATCCTGTATTATGATCGGCATTATCACCCATATTTCGGTTATGGAGCGGACGAAGGAAATCGGGATCCTGCGTGCTCTGGGCGCTTCTAAACGGAATATTTCCCAGGCGTTTAATGCGGAAACCTTCATCATTGGATGCTGTGCCGGCCTTTTGGGAATCGGCGTATCTATATTAGCTTTGATCCCGATCAATTCTCTTATTGAACGTTTTTCAGGAATAACCGGGATGACGGCACAGCTTCCGCTGACTTCTGCGTTGCTCCTGATCGCGCTCAGTATTGTCATTACGATTCTCGGAGGGCTTCTGCCGGCGAAAAAAGCGGCGAAAAAAGACCCGGTGATCGCGCTTAGGACAGAGTAGAGGATAAAATGCGGCATCACTTATATAAAAAGTGTTTATGCAAATAGAATTGCAAAAACAGGACAGTTTGGAAGAGAATTTCCGGCTGTCCTGTTTTTGCGGTTATGCCTTAAAAAGAAATTGAAAAATGGGAAAGAATACTATATAATCAAGTTATATAAAACATTTATATAACTTGATTATGAAAGAAGGGAGGTACTATGCCAAAACAGAGGATCACAAAGGAAATGGTTGTTAATGCGGCTTTTGAAATTGCCCGGACAGAGGGAATGGAAAAGGTCATGGTAAAAACTATTGCCGGGAAGCTGGGCTGCTCCGTACAGCCTATCTACAGCTATTGCCAGAATATGGACAGTCTGCGAAAGGATGTGGCCTGCCGTGCGGGCACGTATATGCAGGAATATCTAAAATCTCATATAGACTTGGATAATCTATTTCAAAGCACAGGACGGGCGTATATACAGATGGCAAAGGAGGAACCTCACATTTTTAAGATTTACATCTCAAGGGAACGGGAAAATATCACTTCCCTTGACGATCTATATCAAACAGAGACAAATCCGAAGATGGCAAAGATTATTGCCGGGCATCTCCATATCAGCGAAGAAGAGGCCAAACAATTGCATCTGCATATGCTGATCTATACCATTGGGATAGGGACCATCCTATCCGTTACTTCATCCGGCATTTCAGAAAAGGAGATTTTTCATCAGCAGGAACAGGCGTACCAGGCATTTTTTAAATTTATCCAAGGAGGGAAACAGCCATGAACCATATTTTAGTCACCTATAAAAGCGTTACAGGCTTTACAAAGGAGTATGCAGAGATTATCGCAAAGGAACTGGACTGCAGGATCATGGATTTTAAAGAGGTCTCAAAAGAAACCATGTCCGGATTTGATACAGTCATTTTTGGCGGCCGGTTTCATGCGGGGTCGGTAGACGGGCTGAAAAAAGCAAAAGAGCTTTTCAAGGAAAGCAAAGCGAAAAATTTTATTATTTTTGCCACAGGAGCCACGCCAAACGCAGCAAAAGACATGATCTGCGAAGCATGGAAAAATAATCTTACGCCGGAGGAAATACAGAAGATTCCTCATTTTTATATGCAAAGCGGCCTGCGGTACGAAAAAATGCCTTTTGGGGATAAAATGATGATGAAAGTATTTGCTAAAATGATGAAGCATAAAAAGGATAAAAATGAGTATGAAAAGAAATTCGAAAAAGCGATCGCCGCTTCCTATGATTTCTCATCCAGGGAATATGTGAAACCGTTGGTTGGTTATGTAAAGGAAGGAAAATAGTGGATAGGAAAGCGCCTCTCTTACCTTAGCGTATTGTAGGAAAATGTTACGGAAATAGGTGGAGGCTGCCGGCTGTACTGAGGCTGGTAACAGGGCTGCGGATATGTATATTTTCAGCCTCTTGACGGTGAATCATAAATAGTATACGATGGATTTAAGCGAATTAGGAAGTCCCCTGCTTTATACTGCGGCAAGAAGTAAACATGGCAGGGGCCTGCCTGTCTCAGAATGGGCAAGAGTCCCTTCTGAGAAGCAAAGGAGCGGCTATCTGATTATGTGCAAGCAGCGAAGCAGATGTATGTCCTGTGAGTGCCTGGCATAGCTGCTTGACTACATACAGTAAGCGATGACGTAAGGAGGAAAAACGCATGAAGATTTATGTGGACGCAAAAGCAGCCCGTGACGGAAATGGTTCTAAGGAATCCCCATTCAAATGCATCAATGATGCAGCGCAGATTGCGCAGCCGGGAGACGAGATCCTGGTAGAGCCTGGCATATACCGGGAATATGTGGACCCCAGAAACGGCGGCCGGGAAGATGCCAGGATCACCTACCGCAGCACCCAGATGCTTGGCGCGGTGATCACCGGAGCGGAAGAGGTGAAGAACTGGAAACCGTATCAGGGAAATGTGTGGGTATGCAGGATCGATAATTCTATTTTTGGAAACTATAATCCCTATACTACCTATGTTTACGGAGACTGGTATTTTGCCGGACGGAGCAAGCACACCGGAGCGGTGTATATGAATGACAAGATGATGTATGAAGCGGAGAGCCTTGATGCCTGTATAAAAGGAGAAGTATACGAGTGTTCCTGGGAACCGGAAGCATCTGTTTATAAATGGTATTCCCAGCAGGAGGGAAATGAAACGGTTCTTTATGGGAATTTCCAGGGGAAAAATCCTAACGAAGAAAAGGTGGAGATCAATGTCCGCCGGGAGTGTTTCATGCCGTCAAAAACGGGAGTGGGTTATATTACCGTCAGTGGCTTTTCCATTAATAAAGCCGCTACCACCTGGGCGCCTCCTGCGGCTTACCAGGACGGCATGATCGGGCCGCACTGGTCTAAGGGATGGATCATAGAGGACTGTGAGATCAGCAACAGCAAGTGCGCCGGAATCTCTTTAGGAAAATATCTTGATCCGGAAAATGATCATTATTTTACCTATAAACATGTAAAAAGTCCTACCCAGATGGAAAGAGACGCCGTATGCAGAGGACAGTACCACGGATGGCTCAAGGAAAAAGTAGGCAGCCATATTGTCCGCCGCTGCAACATCCATAACTGTGAGCAGGGCGGGATCATCGGGCGTATGGGCGGCGTGTTCTCTGTGATCGAGGACAACCACATCCACCATATCAATAATATGATGGAATTAGGGGGAGCCGAGATTGCAGGCATTAAGATGCATGCGGCCATAGACGTTATTTACCGCCGCAATTATATCCACCACTGCACTATGGGAATCTGGTGCGACTGGGAGGCGCAGGGAACCCGCATCACTCAGAACCTTTTCCATGACAACCAGCGTCCGGAATTCGCGAAGCAGCTAAAAGGCGGTATGATGAGCCAGGATATTTTTGTAGAAGTAGGACATGGACCTACACTTATTGACAATAATATTTTACTTTCGGACGCTTCTCTGCGCATGGCTACAGAAGGTGTGGCTATGGTCCACAATCTGATCTGCGGCGCGCTCACCTGTGTGGGCGAAGGGACAGGCCCGCGCTATACGCCCTATCACATTCCGCACCGCACGGAGGTCATGGGCTTTATGACCATTCTTCACGGAGACGACCGATTCTATAATAATATTTTCGTCCAGAAGTGGCCGGCCGCACCGTTTGTTACGCTGCGTGACAGCAGGGAAGGAACGGATGAAGAAAACCGTGAGGTGGGAACTCATGTGATGGATGAATATCCCACTTATGAAGAATGGATAACTATGTTTGACATGGATACCGACACCCCGGACATGGCGAAGCTGGAAACGGCTCATGGAAGCCATCTCCCTGTTTGGGCAAAGGGAAACGCCTATTTTAACGGAGCGAAAGCATGGAAAAAAGAGACGGACAATCTCGTTGATACAGAACACGAGGTACAGGTGGAGATAACCTTCCAGGATGGAAAGCCGGTGCTGGCCACCAATCTGTATGAATTCCTGGGAGATTTTTCGGGAAGCATGATCCACAGCGATACCCTGGGATGTGCCTTCGAACCGGAAGAGCGTTTCGAAAATCCAGACGGCTCATCTATCACCTTTGACAGGGATTATTTAGGCGAACACCGGGGAATGAGGATTCTTCCCGGGCCTTTCGCAGATAAGACGGACGCTGGAAAAAAGCTTTGGTAAAGAGAACGCCGAAAACACCAAATGGGGTGGAGATAAGAAAAACAAAGTGATAAAATAGGAGACAGCATTCGGGGATTCGGACAAAAATAAGGAGAAGATTATGAGACTGTGCATCGCAGACACTCCATGCAAGGTTTGAGGACACTGCATGGAGGGATGGGCCAAAAGGCGGCTTACGTCCTCAGACTTTGCGACTTGATTGAGAAAAAAGATCAAAGGAGCAAAGTAAAAGATGAAAAAAATAGAGATAAAAGAATTAAGAACCTTTCTTATTTTGTGGAGCACACAAGCGTTATCACAGCTTGGAAGCGTGATGACCAGCTTTGCGCTTACATTGTGGCTTTATGAAAAAACAGGCTCTGCGCTTCAGACGGCGCTGCTGTCCATCTGTTCTTATGTGCCCTATATTTTAATGAGTGTTTTTGCCGGGGCATTCAGCGACAGATGGGATAAGAAGAAGGTTATGCTTGTGTGTGATTTTCTTGCGGCGTGCTGTACAATTGGTGTCTTAGGTTTGTTAAAAACGGATCTGCTGCGGCCTGTACATATGTACATTTTAAATGGGATCAACGGTCTGATGAATACAGTGCAGCAGCCGGCCAGCGATGTGGCAATGACCTTGATCACACCGGAAAAATATTATCAGAAAACCAGCGGACTGCGGTCCTTTTCCAACTCTCTGATTACGATTTTAAATCCGGTATTTGCCACGGCTCTTTTTTCCTTTGGGGGGATGGAAGCTGTGATCTATATCGATCTGGGAACCTTTGGGATTGCGTTTGCGGCGCTGTTGTTTTGGATACGGATTCCTTCTGCCGGATATGGGAAAGGAGCGCAGAAGGAAGGGCTGATGGCTACAGTAAAATCGGGATTAAAGTATTTATATGATAATCCTATGATATTTACACTGATTCTTTTTCTGGCAGGAGTAAACTTTGTGGCTTCCGCCTTTGATGCGGTTCTTCCGGCGTATATTCTGCCAAGAGAAAACGGCGGAGAAAGGATCCTGGGAATCGTTTCCTCCTGCGCAGGCATAGCTACATTAATAGGAAGTATGATCGTGACCTTGCTTCCTGCACCTAAGGACCGTATTCGTGTGATTTATTTGACTATGCTGTTCGCGCTGGGAACGGAAAACTTTTTGCTGGCATTTTTCAGGCTGCCGGTGCTCTGGGGTCTTAGCCAGATCATTGGGTGGATCCTGGTGCCGCTGATGAATGCGAACCTGGATGTGGTTTTAAGAAAAACCATCCCGGTGCAAATGCAAGGACGAGTATATTCCTGCAGGAATACACTGCAATTTTTTACCATTCCCCTGGGGTTATTTACGGGCGGCTTTATGGTAGATAAGGTCTGTGAACCTATTATGGCGTCAGATTCTGCCGATGGTTTGCTTTGGTTCTTGTTCGGCAGGGGAAAGGGATCAGGGGCTGCCATGATGATGTTTTTTTTAGGAATCCTTGGTGTGAGCATCTGTTTGATTTTTGGACATATTTTAAAGAAATATAGATTTTCCGAGGAGTAAGCGGAGGAAAGGCAAAAAAACCTCAGCAAGCTGCGGGACATTAAATTTGCAGCGCAGCAAAGCTGTGGGGGATTTGGTCTACGCTTGGCTCGCTGCCTGCGGGAATAAAAGGACAGACGGACCGGACAATGTTTCGGTCCGTTTTAATAGGGAGGGAAGCAGATGGACAAAAAAGCGAAAATTTTGATCATAGAGGATGAAAAGACGATCCGTATGGAGCTGGAAGGGGCTCTTCAGAGGGCGGGATATGAGACGGCTTCCCTTTGCCGGTTTTCTAACGTGGCTTCGGAGGCCTTAAGAGAAGCACCGGATCTTATTTTGCTGGACGTAAATCTTCCCGGCATAAACGGGCTTCACATCTGTGAGCAGATCCGCAAAGTTTCCCAGGTCCCTATCATCTTCGTGACAGGAAACAATACGGCAATGGACGAGCTGGACGGTATTCTGCGGGGCGGGGATGATTATGTATCCAAGCCCTACCAGCTTCCTGTATTAATGGCGCGGATCGGCGCTGTCCTGAAACGGACCTATGGCCGGGCAGGCGGAGAAGCCGTACAGACAGAGCATAAAGGCGTAGTGCTGGATACGGCGGCGGGACAGATCAGGAAAGGAATAAGAAAAGCGGATCTGACGAAAAACGAACTGAAAATACTGTACTGCCTGTACCAGCATCCCGGCGAGATCGTATCCCGGGCAGATATGATAGAGTATTTGTGGGACAATGAAGTGTTCAATGATGACAATACCTTAAGTGTGAACGTTACCCGCCTTTTTCCAGGAGAAAATATTTCCGGGAATTGCTGTCTGTCCTTGAAGAATTAGATCAAAGATATCTGATCGCAGAGGTTATGAAGCCGGGCCCAAGGCTTGAGGACAGGCTGTACTGGGAGATCCTGAAACGGTCTAATAAATCTGTTATGGAAAAAATCCATGAAGTAGAAGATAGTCAAAAAGAATATAAAGAATATGTAGAAGCCTGGATCCATGAAGTAAAAACGCCTATCACAGCCGCCAGACTGATCTGTGAAAACAGAAGGGACGAAGGCTTCAGAAGGGTACTGACAGAACTGGACGAAATAGAGAATGAAGTAGAAAAAATATTATATTTTGCCAGGATGGAACGGGTGTATCAAGACTATCTCATACATCCTGTAAACCTTCGGAAGGTGGTCTTATCCGCCATTCAGGGAGAAAAAAGACACTTTATCCAATGTGGAATGGAGATTTCGCTGGATATGGAGGATCTTATCGTCTCCACAGATGAAAAATGGGTAGAATTTATTTTAAAACAGATTTTTTCCAACAGCATGAAATATAAAAAGGGCACAGAAGCCAGGATGAAAATTTATGTGGAAAAAGGGGAAAACAGAAAGTCTTTGATCCTGGAAGACAATGGACTGGGAATCCGGGCAGAAGATCTTTCCCGTATTTTTGATAAAGGATTTACCGGAGAAAACGGCAGATTGAAAAACAGCCATGCCACAGGAATGGGTCTGTATTTGTGCCAAAAACTGTGTGAAAAACTTGAAATCGGCATTTCCTGCCAGTCTGAACCAGGGACCGGCACCCGCATGATCCTCACCTTTCCCGATTCAGACCATAACAAGCTCCATCCATACTAAGCTTACAAAAATGAAAGATTCATGAAAGGAAATCTGATACCAGCAGGCTTCTTTTTCTGCTAGACTTTCCTTAGTAAAAAGAAGAGGAGGATGGACATGAGAGCTAAGACAAAAGTAAAAAATGCAGAGCAAGAGGGCCTGGACGGACAGATTCGAGTCTGTGATGTGGAAAAATATTATGGGACAAAAAATAATATTACAAAGGCAGTAAACCGGGTCAGCTATACTGTGGAAAAAGGAGAATTTGTAGGGATCATGGGGGCTTCCGGATCAGGAAAGACCACCTTGCTAAATCTGATGTCTACCATAGACAGAGTCAGCTCCGGCCATATTTATTATGGAAATACAGACATTACAGAGTTGAATGAAGACGCGCTTTCTGATTTTCGAAAGGAAAATCTGGGCTTTGTCTTTCAGGATTTTAATCTTTTGGATACCCTGACCATAGAGGAAAATATTATTTTAGCCATGAGCCTTCACGGAAAAAAGAAGAAGGAAATTGACGCCAGGACTGATGAAATCTTAAAGAAACTTGGCATAGCAAATATCAGAAATAAATTCCCAAGCCAGGTGTCAGGCGGGCAGAAACAGCGCTGTGCCTGTGCCAGAGCTTTGGTAAATGAACCCAGACTGATCCTGGCGGATGAACCTACGGGCGCTCTGGATTCCAGATCCGCCCAGATGCTTTTACATACCTTTACTCATATGAACGAGGAGATGCACGCGACCATACTGATGGTGACACATGATGCATTTTCTGCCAGTTACTGTCAGAGAATCCTGTTTCTTAAAGATGGCGAAATCTTTCATGAGATGTTTAAAGGAGAAAAAAGCAGAAGAGAATTTTTAAATGAGATCCTGGACGTTCTGGCCCTTACGGGAGGTGAAAGTGATTATGAGAAATAAGTTAGCCTTTCGCAATGCCAGACGCTCCATGAAGGATTATCTGGTGTATCTGCTTACTATGGCGGCAGTGGCTGCGCTGATGTTTGCTTTTAATTCCCTGATCTTTTCTGAGGATATCCAGAGAATGTGTTCGGAGGCTGTGGTTCTGACTGTCATGCTTGGGGTAGTGACCTTTTTTATTGTGCTGATCGTTGCCTGGCTGATCAATTATATGGCGAAGTTTATGCTGGAAAAACGGAGCAGGGAATTTGCTGCCTATCTTTTGATCGGACTAAAGAAAAAGGAATTGTCACGGCTTTATATGACGGAGAATCTTTTGATAGGAACGGCTGCTTTTATCTTAGGAATGGCTGTGGGAATCCTGCTTCAGCAGGTTATCATGACGGTGTTTTCAGTGAGGAGTATAACCTGCATATAGAAATGAACCGCTGGTGTCTTCTCATGACGGTATGCTGCTACTTTGCCTGCTATTTGTTCGCTTTAATGCGGAACAAAAGGGTTTTTAAGAAAATGTCCATAGCCCAGCTGCTTACTATGGAAAAGAAGAATGACGAATTTAAGATAAGGCATGAAAAAATACGTCAGTGGCTGTTTATTCTGGCAGCAGCCTATATCCTTTTTGTATATGTTATGATGATACGGGGCTGTTCTCTTTGGATGGGGCTGCTTTTAATGGCTGGTTTTATAGCTGCGGTCTATTTTTTATTTGCAGGACTGTCGGCCTTTATTATCTGCCGGGTGCAGAAAAAAGGAAAGGGAATGTATCGGAAAAACAGGATTTTTTTATACCGGCAGTTTGCGTCTAAGGTCCATACCATGCGTTTTACGATGGGAACTTTGACGCTCCTGCTCGTGTGCGCCTTGCTTGGAGGGGCGTTTTCTTTCATGTTTACCAGCTACCAGGGCCAGGCGATTGATTACTGTATGCCCTTTGATGTGCTCATACACAGTCCAGACCCGGGAGACGATTTTTCCGAGGAAATTTCAGCGATCCAGTCTTATAATGCAATCCAGGAACAAAGGATTTACCAGATTTACGAAAATAAAACCCAGACGATGAACCGCTATTTCGGCACCCATGTTGCCACCGCAGCGGAAACCCATGTGGACGGCCAGGGGAATTTTATTCCTGGAAATGAATATTATAC
>DWYZ01000086.1 GCA_019118425.1 Candidatus Blautia faecavium
CATTTTTTCTGCTCTGTTACATATAAATATCTCTTTTTTTCCTCTGACTGCGGCCATTTCCTATCTGTCATCATAATCTCCTTCCTACTGTTTTTTATTCCCTCAAGCAGCAAGTCAATCGGACATGCTTATATGCACATTTTGCGACTGCCGCAGGGGACAAATTGCCCAAAGGTCTTCTGCGCCGCCAATTTGCTTTCCCATTGCCTGCAGCGGGATTTTTGACTTTATAAAAACAAAAGCATATCCCTCACACATCGTCACAGGGAGGATAAGCTCCAACAGCATAAAGACAGTCTTTGAGAGCTTCTTTTAGAGGTTTCCCGTTTTGAGAAAAAGAAAGATATACTTTTACCTCACCGCATTTAAACATGTAAGGATTTTTTATCTGCCTAAGATATTCCTTTCTTCGGAAAGAGACTGGCATATCCCGACAGATCTTAACTTCCTGTATTTCCACAGGTGTCTTTTCCAAGCTTTCTGTGACCGTCATCTCATTTTCTTTTCTGTTCATCATTCTCTACTTTCCTGATTGCTTACCTTATTTTATGCCTGTCTGACAAAAATCATGCCAAAATGACAAGCCCTTCCTAAAAAGAACCTCTCTTTTACCAAAATCAGAAACAGAAAAGAAAATGTGAAAATTTTGTGATTTTTTTTCATTTTACCAAAAACACTCTTGACAACGGTGTTATACTGTAAGTGTAACAAGATAAAACTACTTAACAAACCTATTTGTTGCACATTACTGTTACACAAATTGAAGGCTGTTGAGGAATCAGATTTTTGGAGGAAAAGTCAAATGAATACTTTAAAAGCTGAAAAAAGAAACATGGCCATCAAAGCAAAAAAATTAAGACGTGAAGGATACGTCACCGGAAATGTTTTCGGAAAAGAAATCCAGGGTTCCATTCCCATAAAGATGGATAAACAGGAACTGGATCGTGTACTAAAAACCTGCGGAAAAGGAAGCCAGCTTATTTTAAATGTGGACGGACAGTCCATGAATGTACTGGTAAAAGAAATTGATTACAATGCCATGAAACGCCAGGTAGATGAAATTGATTTCCAGGCCCTTGTACAAGGAGAAAAAGTACATTCCGTAGCAGAAGTTGTTCTTGTAAACCACGATAAGGTAGCAGAAGGAGTCCTTCAGCTTCTTTTGGAGGAAATCAGTTACAGAGCACTGCCATCCGCCCTTAGAGACAAAGTTACGATTGATGTAGGCGAGATGAAGGTAGGTGATTCTATCCGTGTAAACGATCTGGATATTGCCAAAGACGAAAATGTAGATCTTCTCACTGATAGAGAAGCAATTGTAGTAACGGTTTCTGAAGTTCATAACAAATTAGATACGGACGAGGAAGCTTCGGAAGATACAGAAGCTTCTGCTGAATAATCAAAAATCCTGCAGCGGATCCGTGACCGCCCCGGTAGCTCCTGTAGGGCCTGTCGGTCCGGCGGGGCCTGTAGGTCCGGTTGGACCTTTTATACAGCATGGATCCGGACGGCAGGGATTGCATCCGGGACGACAGGAGGATGGACGGCGGCAGTTGGAAAATATGCCTCTGTCTCTTTCCTCCTCAAAATCCATGGATTGTTCCTGAAGTTGTTGGTTATCTTCTTCTTTTTTTCTGCTGAACCATTTCATTTCTGTTTCTTTCTCCTCGCTTTCTTTCCCTATTACTATATGAATACTCTTGAGATTTTGTCTCTGTATCTCTGGCGGCAGCATCGGTAAAGCAGTACGTGTTAGATCCGGACTATATGTTTACTTCGCGCTCAGCATCACCAAGACTTTGAAAATATTCCTTATTGGCCAGATAATATGGAGAACGCGGTTTATATCTGCCTGCAAGCTCATTATAAATCTGTGCAAGCTTATGATCTCCCAGACATTCATAACAGATACACAGCCAAATAGCCGGAAGAAAGCCATAACAATCTTCCTGGACAAAGGCTCCTGAACGTGTTGCTTTTTTCGCTGTCAGCGCCTGTTCCAGCCAATAAGCCGCCTGTTTATATTTTCCTCTGTCCATGAAATGCCTGCCCAGATCACAGCAAGTTTCCCCCCTGGGAACATCGTATTCCAGACCTTTCAAAAGCGCCATAAGAGCTCCTTTTTCATCCTTCAGGTTATATTTGCACAAAGCCAGCTGACGTGTTCCGTCTATTTTATTTTCTACCCACCCTTCTGGATCATCTAAAAAGCGTTCTAAAATTTCCGCACTTTTTTTATAACAGCCATGAAAAAGAAGTTCTCTTCCATAATAATACAAAGCCCTGACATCCAAGGTCTCGCCGTTTTTTTCCATCTTTTCATAAATCCGCAGATTTCGTTTGCTGTATCCTGTTTTGACTTTCCTATGCTCCACAATAATTTGATCAGCGTAATAAGGAGTTCCTCTTGGAGAAATCACCTCATGCACTCTGCCTGAAAATAAATATCCCTTATGATTTTTTACAATCCTTTCCCGGTAATAAGAAAAATCCACCCTGCCTTCTTCATCAAAAGAAACGGCATATGGCATTAAAACCATATCTGTTTTTTCAGATAGTCTCTCTTTTAAAAGAAGAAGATTTCTACCGCTTTCTTCTGACAATACGTCATCCGCATCCAGCCACATCAGATAGTCCATTTGTCCTTTTTCAAAGGCAAAATTCCTGGCAGCTGAAAAATCATCCTGCCAGGAAAAATCAAAAATTTTGTCTGTATATTTTCGGGCAATTTCTTTCGTTCTGTCTGCGGAACCTGTATCCACTATAACGATTTCGTCCATTGCTGCTTTTACGGAATTTAGGCATCTGTCCAATACCGCTTCTTCATCTTTTACGATCATACATAAACTGATGGTACTCATGATCTCCTCCTTCCTCTGCTTTATTGTATGAACACCAGAGGAAAAGGATGTTTGCCTTATTCCATAAGAGAAAAGAGATATTCCAGGGGCAGAATATGGATTTCTTTATATTCCTCTTCTCTTCCTTCTTTTTGATCATCCTCTGATGTAAAAGATACAGGCTGCTGGATCATAAGGGCAGGCTGTTTCGTAAGTTCCCCATAATATTGCTCCAAAGAGCCTGTACTTTTTTCTTGTCTTCTGTCTTCCTCCGGCTCCCAGGTGTGTTTTTCCAAGCGGTATTTGGTGCGGTTCTGGAGATGCCTTGCCAGGCGATGGCTTTTTTGATTGTAAGAAAAGGACTGCTGTTTATAATAGATGATACGCTTTTGAGACTGACAAAAAGACAGCAAACCTTTACTTTTATACTCCTGTATAATACGTATGAGAGCTTTAGTCTCGTTCTCGCTTGCCGGCTCCTGATGGATCCTTTTGCGGGTATAATAAGCGGTGGGAAAATTTTTTGAAATCTCTATTCCTCTCGCATTGCATGCAAATTCTGCAGAAGGAATATTTTTCATACGAAGCATCTGCCTGTACACCGGATTGCGGACAGCTGTGTAACCCTTCCCGCATATTTCATATCCATCCGGGTTTAATAGAGGGATAAAACAAAGTCTGACCGTGTCTAAGAGCTTTCGCACATCATAAAAATCCTCCAATTTCCATCCTGCTTCATAGGTTTGGCAATATTCCTCTGCCATCTGAAAAAGCTGGAGCGGCATCTTCCTGTCCGTTCCTTTTACCCCTGCAATACAAAAAACACATTCTTGTCCTCTGCCTATTTCCAGCATAGGGATCATACGCTCATCATGGCTTTTTCCGATCACCCGGAACTGAGTAAATTTTCCGTATCTCTGTGCCGCCTCCCAAAGTGAATAATAAATTCTTTCATATGTAAGAACCTTCGCTTTAACCATTCAGTTCTCCCTCCCTGCATCTGATACGTGCTCCTGCCATCTTATGGGATACTGTATAAATATATGAAAAGAGACAGGCCATAAGACCTGTCTCTTTATAAAAATCTCTTACATTCCTTTTTTACGTTTTCTTACTATAACGTAGCCGCCTGCCAAAAGGGATGCCACAGCAAGCATGGACATGGTTCCAATAGGAGATTCGTCTGCTGTAGAAACGCTCTCTGTAGTGGATGTAGCCCCTGTTACCGTTCCATCAACCGTATTATTGGAATAAATAGGATTACCATTTTCATCATATCCAACAATAGTTGCGGTAGGTGTAGGTGAAGCCGTTATGGTAATAGCCTGTGAACGGAACTGGTAGGTAGCGTATTCCACTACGTCTGTAGCCTGCCACTGCGTTCCGTCATACTCATATTTCTGGAAGAAAATATAAATATTATAAGTTCCCGCTGCAGAAATTCCTGATTCAGAGCCAATCCTCCAGCTCACATGTCTGTTGTTCATGGAAGGATTCGTAGACATTGCCCAGTAAAGGGGTACCCATCTTACGTCTCCCTGAA
Organism: Candidatus Blautia faecavium; assembly: GCA_019118425.1. Lineage (GTDB taxonomy): Bacteria > Bacillota > Clostridia > Lachnospirales > Lachnospiraceae > Blautia_A > Blautia_A faecavium. The sequence continues at coordinate 4,384 of DWYZ01000086.1, forward strand.
TCGGATCTGTATTATCGGAACCTGCACCTGTAACTGTAAAGTCATAGAATACATTCGGATAAAAAGCAAGCGGTTTTTCCAGGCCTGTCACAACACTTTCCGTTACAGACGGAATGATAGGATCCCTGCTAGGAGGTGTCGGTGTAGGTGAAGTGGATGGACGCTGGCTTTCATCCAGACGGAACAGCATCTTCTTGGAAAGATTGTTATCTGTATCTTTTACCCGTACATAAACGTCAATTGCGCTGTCAGGATCCAGGTCACGAAGATCAATGGTAAACTCTCTGTTCGCTCTTACTGTTACGCCGTCCTGTTCCAGATCAAAAACCGGCGCTTCGGAACCTCTTGTAACCCATCCTGCATAATACCAGCCATCTTTATTGGAAACACAGGTAACTCTTGCGGAAGTCGGACCTGTCCATTCCATACTGATGCCTGTAAGCTTCAATGGTTCTGGAGTCGGAGTCGGTGTCGTACTGACGGCAGAAACTAAAGTTCCGTCAGAACCAAGGGTAAAACCTGAACCGTTATATGTAAACGCAGCAACTACATCCGCTAAAGTCACATCAGTCACACCCTCTGCCAGAGTGATCACCTGCGTGCCTGCTGTACCGTTCTCACATAGGATACCGATTGCAGAACCGGTAACCGCGCCTGTTACGTTTACTGCGGCGGAACCAGACAGGACAATATTGTTAGCCGCCACATCTCCATACTTTGTGTTGTCGGAAACATTTACCGTACCTCTCACTGCGATCGTGCTGTCACTGTAAACACCGCCGCCGTTTCCAGCCTGGTTTCCGGTAATGGTGCCGCCGTAAAGAGCTACATTTCCTCCTGTATTCAAGACAGCGCCGCCGTTGCCTTCGATCACATTTCCTGTAAGGGTTACTCCGTCAGATAAAGCGAAAGTTCCGCCTGTTACCGCCACGATGGAACCATCTGCAAGACCGGTGTCTGAGTCATCTATACTTCCATCCACAGTAAGAGTGCCGGTTACAGCCTCCTGCTCTCCCTCAGACTCAATGCTGCCTCCAAGCTGGAAATTTCCTCCTTCAACCCGGAACATCTCTCCGGTAAAGCCAGATGCTCTTTTAATATTCGTATTTTCAGAAGCAGCTGTAATAATGACAAACTTTCCTTCCGTAATAGAAACCGTCTCGCTGATCTCCACGTCTCCTGAGAGCAAAATCTCTGCTGGTTCCTCAGCAGAGCCTGTTACTGCAGTTACCGCTTCATTTAAGGTATCATAAGGCGTTTCACCTACAATGATACTTCCTGAACCTTCATTGGCCTCCGGCGTGGGAGTAGTCTCCTCACTTTGGGTCTGCTCAATCTGAGCGTTTCCTTCCTCCGGCTGAGTGTCAGGGCTTGGCTGCGGCGTCTCTGAAGGCGTATCCGCCGGCGTCTCTGCCGGTGCTTCCGTAGGCGTCTCTGCCGCCGGCTCAGTAGGCTGCGGCGTAGGCTCCTGCGGCGTTTCTGTCACAGGCGCGGTCTCCGTCCCTGATTCTGGCTGCTGTGTACTCTCCTCTGTTTGTCCTTCTATCGTCTGTGCGGCAGGATCCTCTGCGGCGAAAGCAGTAGCCGGAGCCATGCTCACTGTCAATGCTCCTGCCAATAACAGTGCAAATAATTGTTTTTTTCTCATTCTAAGTCCTCCTCGTAAATGAGTCTTTCATATCTCTGAAACAATCTATGTCAGTATATCATATACATTGCAAAAAAGTCAAATTTATGGACGTATTTGGCCGCTTCCATATATTATATATTTCGTGGTAGTCAATGCCAAAAGTCCCATCGGACCTCTTGCGTGGAGCTTTTGGGTACTGATTCCGATCTCAGCTCCATATCCGAACTCGAACCCGTCTGTAAATCTTGTGGACGCATTCACATATACGGCAGCCGCGTCAACCTCGTCTAAAAACTTCTGTGCATTAACATAACTATTTGTGATAATGGCTTCTGAATGCTTGGTGTTATAGCGGTTAATATGGGCGATGGCCTCTTCCACTGATCCCACCACCTTTATGGAAATAATGTAGTCCAGATATTCTCTGCCCCAGTCTTCTTCTGTAGCCAAAACCGCATCCGGGATCAAGGCTGCTGCTTCCTTATCCGCACGGATCTCCACATGCTTTTCCTTTAATCGTTCTCCCAGTACAGGGAGAAAGGCATCCTTTACCTTTTCGTGTACCAGAAGAGATTCACAGGCATTGCATACGCCTACCCTCTGGGTCTTCGCATTGATCACGATATCTGCGGCCATAGAAAGATCTGCCGTTTCATCTACATAAATATGACAGTTTCCTGTTCCAGTCTCAATGACAGGGATCGTACTTTGTTCCACCACAGCTTTGATCAGGCCTTTTCCTCCTCTTGGGATAAGCACGTCCACATATTGGTTCATTTTCATAAACTCTGCGGCAGTCTCTCTGGAAGTATCAGAGATCAACGAAATCGCATCCTCTGTCACACCGCACTCTTTTAAAGCTTCCCGTATGCAGTTTACGATCGCTTCATTGGAATGGATGGCGTCACTGCCTCCCTTTAAAATCACCACATTTCCTGTTTTAAAGCATAGTCCAAAGGCATCAGCCGTTACATTGGGCCTGGCTTCATAGATGATGCCGATGACGCCTAAAGGCACACGTTTTTGTCCGATGAGCAGTCCGTTGGGCCTTTTTTTCATTCCTGTCACTTCCCCTATGGGGTCCTCAAGTGCCGCAATCTGCACAAGTCCCTCAGCCATTCCAGAAATCCGCTCCTTTGTCAAGAGCAAACGGTCTACAAGACCGCTGGGCATTCCATTGGCCTTTCCGTTTTCCACATCAATGGCGTTTGCCTTTAACAGGGCGTCTCCCTGGGCCACTAATTTATCCGCCACAGCCAAGAGCACCTGGTTTTTCTTATCTGTGGAAAGGTTCCGTACAGAGACCTCCGCCTCCCTTGCCCTCTCACCTAAACCTTTTAACATTTCATTCATTTTAAGCCCTCCTTCGGCTTATCTGAGCACTTTTTCTATTTCAGATAAAGTTCTTCTTTTTCTGTGATAATAATCTGAGGAAAAATATCCGTAGGCTCTGTGGGAACCTGATCCAAAATCTGGAAATCAAAGGCCACGGCCACAGTGCGGATCAAGGGATGTTTTTCCAGAAAACGGTCATAAAAACCGCCTCCGTATCCAACCCGGTGGTTTTTCCTGTCAAATGCCACACCAGGCATGATCATCAGCGCCTCGTCCCAGTTTGCCGTCTCGCCCTCTTCCGGCTCCGGTATTCCATAATACCCTGGCTTCAGCTGGGAGAAATCTTTCAGAAGGATAAAATCCATATCCTTCCCAGAGACTTTAGGCACTGCCACTTCTTTATCCTTTTTCCATGCCTCCTCTATAATATACCTCGTCACCACTTCGTGGTTGTAATCTGCATAAACCATCAGCCTCTCTGCTGACCGAAACTGTGAAAGAGCCGTCACCTTTTCTGTGATCCTAAGACTCCACTGGCGGATCTGTTCCTCTGTACAGGCTTTTCTTTTCTTATAGATCTGTTTTCTAATGTCTGATTTTGTTTCCATATTTTTCACCCAGGTTTGTGATTGTTCCGTCCGGCTCCTTTATATCAATATTATCCAGCTGCGTCTGCAGGTTCATCCGGATGGTGGCAAGGTATTCTTTTCGCAGGGCAGCCTGTTCTTTCTTTTCTTCCTCTGTAAGGCCCACGCTCTTGGCCTTATGGGCAAGGGTATTGATCCTGTCTATTTTCAGATTATCCATTTCATCCTCCTTACAAACTATAGCAGCCGTTCTATACAATCAATCAGATAAAATTCTTCCTTCGGGTTTCTTACAAATAAGGTGCCGTATTTACGCCCTTCTATGATCTTATGGATCACATGGAAATCGCCGCCATTGGCAATCACCATATCCGTCCCTGCAGCCGTAGCGATCTCTGCCGCCGTAAGCTTCGTGGCCATGCCTCCGGTGCCTACCCGGCTCCCGGTACTGGCCTTTCCCATTTTTAAAAAATGCTCATCCAGATTTTCCACTACATCGATAAACCGGGCATCCGGATTGGTATTAGGATCATCAGTAAACAGCCCGTCTATATCAGACAGCAGAATCAAAAGGTCTGCGCCGATCAAAGCTGCCACCACTGCGGAAAGCGTATCGTTATCTCCAAACTGAATTTCATATGTAGAAACCGAGTCGTTTTCATTTACAATGGGGATCGCTCCCAGCTTTAAAAGCTCCTGAAAGGTATTCTTGGCATTTTTACGGTTCAGATTGTCCACCATAGTATTTTTCGTCATAAGGATCTGAGCCGCGGTCTGATTATATTCCGAAAAAAGCTTTTGGTAGATCATCATCAATCTCGCCTGGCCTACCGCTGCACAGGCCTGCTTCTTTTCCAGCTCTTCCGGTTTCCCCTGCATGCCCAGAGCTGCGCTTCCCACTCCGATGGCTCCCGAAGAAACGAGAACTACATCCTTTCCCTGATTGCGCAGATCGCTGATCTCCCTTACGAGAACCTCCAGCTTGCGCAGATTCAGTCTTCCTGTCTCCGGATGAGTAAGAGAGGATGTGCCGATCTTTATGACGATGCGGTTTTTATGCTTTAGTCTTTCTCTATAGTTCATTTTCCTTTGTCACTCCATCATTCAATCTTCATCATCCTATCTTACAACATTTTACCGGGTTCGTCTACGTTTTTTAAGTCTGCTTTTCCTTATTTTAAGGTAAAAAGCTGAAATTCACAGATTTTTCATATTTTGGTTCAGGTAGAATAATTCTCTAAAAAACTGTAAAGCTCTTTCTCTGATTTTATATACTTTCCTTCCTGTATCTCCCGGCTCAATTTTTCCGGGAGAGAAGACAGCTCAATCCCGGTGGTCTCAAAAACCGTCTTTTTATCTGACCGGTACACCACCACCAGACCGTCCAGATCCTTTAAATAATATTTTCCATATCCACTTTCTTCCTGGCTGGAAACTGTCTGTGTTTTTTCCTGTTCCTCCGGGCCTATAGGAGACTCAGCGGCTGTCCTTCCTCCTTCCGCCATCTGGTAAGTACGGTAGTACCCAAGGGACAGAACGCACAGAAATAAAAAAACGCTGATACCATAGAAAAATTTCCGCATATCCATCGCTCCTTTTCCTATAGTATCAGCATTCCCATTCTGTTTATGCAGTATCTTTACTGGTAAGTTACGGAATCAATTCTATCGTTCTTGATAATTTCCACCCAGGTTTTTCCAGGATTTAACTGTATTTCATTATTGTTAAGGTCATAATAGCGGGTGATCCCCCACTGGGAATCTTTCTCCCACCGGATGTCTATGGCTTTTCCTCTGGTAATAAACTTACCCGAGCCTCCTGAACTGGTATCGATGTTCAGATAGCCGTTTTCATCGTAAGGCTGGTAAGAAGAATATTGGAGAATAATGTTGTCGCAGGTAAGCTGCTGGTTATTTAACTCGTCTACCTGGGCTTCTCCATACTGGAAACGTTTATATTCCTTGGTTTCCGGATCGTATTCGAACCAGGGGTGGTTTACAGTGAAATTATCCAGTTTCACGATATTTGCTGTAATGCCTTCCGGAAGAAGGGTTTCTGTTCCTTCCGGCGCAAATTGATAATGTCCTGTGTAATCCTCCTTATAC
>DWYZ01000018.1 GCA_019118425.1 Candidatus Blautia faecavium
ACTCAATACAGCGAGAAAAACGGTCCTGAGAGTAAAGAAAAAGAAAATTAAAAGAAAATGAAGGAGAAAAAGCATGAAAAGGATAGCAATGGCGATTTTATGTACGATATTGTTGATAACAGGACTTCCGCAGGGCTTTTTGCAGGAAGCAAAGGCATCGTCAGTTACCGGGCAGGAGAGCCATGTAGAGATTAAGACGATAAACGGAAAAAAATACTGTTTTAAAAATGGCAGGAAAGTGACAGGAATGCAGAAAGTAGGGGATGATTACTACTTCTTTTCCGGTTCGGCAAAGGGAGCAATGGACGGCGGATGGAAGATTGCCAAAGGACACTTCCGCTATTTTGATAAAAAAACAGGAAAGATGCAGACTAACCGTACAATAAACGGAAGAAAAGTAAACAGCCAGGGCATCTGGACGCCTGTGGTTGTTTTAGATCCAGGACATTCTGCAATCGTAGCCGGCGGCTATGAGCCCTTAGGACCGGGGGCCGGACAGATGAAGGCGAAAGATACTTCCGGAACCCAGGGAGTAGTCACCAGAGTAGAAGAATATAAGCTGAACCTTACCATAGCCAAAAAGCTGAAATCTCTTTTAGAGAAAAAGGGATATAAGGTAATCCTTACCCGGACCAATAATAAAGTGGCCCTAAGCTGTAAACAAAGAGCAGAAATAGCCAACAAGGCCAAGGCAGACGCCTTTGTCCGCATCCATGCCAATGGAAGCAGTTCTTCCAGCGCAAATGGAGCGATGACCATCTGTACCACGAAAAACAGTCCCTATGTTCCTTCCTTATATAAGAAGAGCAAGGCGCTCTCCACTCAGATTCTTAATGCCTACGTAAAGGCTACTGGCTGTAAAAAAGAATTTGTCTGGGAAACAGATTCTATGAGCGGCAATAATTGGAGCAAGGTGCCTGCAACGATAATAGAAATGGGGTACATGAGCAATCCGACAGAAGACCGTAAAATGCAGACTGCATCCTATCAAAAAAGAATGGTTACAGGAATCGCCAATGGAATTGACCGTTTTATCATTTATTCTTAAAATAAAACGCCCGGGGAGGTCCATGGATCCGTAAAAAAATTAACAGAACATTAAAGGTTGCATGTCGCATCCGAACCACGCACTTGCGGTGTGGTTACGGGGCACCGTGTGACCAGTAACCATTAAAGAGGTGGCATTTATGACAGCAAGAGTAAAAAACATGACCAGTGGTTCCCCTGGAAAGCTCATATTATTTTTTGCGATCCCGCTGATGTTCGGGAATATTTTTCAGCAGCTTTATACTATGGTGGATACCATGGTGGTAGGGCAGGTAGTAGGCGTAAAGGCTCTGGCTGCCCTTGGAGCAGTAGACTGGATCGTTTGGATGATACTGGGAATTGCATCCGGAATGACCCAGGGCTTTTCTATCTTAGTTTCTCAATACTATGGGGCGCAGAACTGGGAGGGCCTAAAAAAAGCGGTCGCCCGCAGTTATATCCTGACAGCGATCCTTTCTGCGGCAGTGCTGGCAGTGAGTCAGGCTGCAGCATATCCCCTTCTGCTTTTTTTAAATACGCCCGCCGATATTATGGGAATGGCGCTTTCCTATCTTAGGGTGGCCCTTTGCGGTGTGCCTTTTATTGCGGCATATAATTGTCTGGCATCCATGCTTCGGGCTGTGGGGAACAGTAAATCCCCTCTTGTGGCGATGATCCTTGCCGCTTTGATTAATATTGGGCTGGATCTGCTCTTTGTGGCCGGCTTTGGCTGGGGAGTAGCGGGGGCTGCTGCTGCGACCGTCATTGGACAGACCTTTTCCGCTGTTTACTGCTATCTGGTGGTGCGGAAGATTCAGATCCTTAAGATAAAGAAAAAAGATTTCAAAGGTGAGCCGGGAATGGATAAAACCCTTCTGGGCATGGGCGTTCCTGTATCCTTACAAAATATTATTATCGCGGTAGGCGGCCTGGCTGTCCAGTTCGCTATTAACGGGTATGGTTCCCTGGTGGTGGCCGGCTTTACGGCTACCAATAAAATGTACGGCATACTGGAGCTTGCCGGCATTTCCTATGGATATGCCATAACCGCATATGTGGGCCAAAATCTGGGGGCAAAGGAAATCGGCAGGATCAGGCGGGGAGTAAAAAGCGGAGCGGTCATGGCTGTGGCCACCTCCTTGTTTATGTCAGTGGTCATGCTTATTGCCGGACGGTTCATCCTTGGACTGTTCATTTCCGGAAATCCGGCGCAGACAGAGCAGGTTCTGGATGTGGCGTACAGATATTTGTTTATTCTTTCTGTATGTCTGTGGATCTTATATCTTCTGTATGTGTTCCGTTCGGCCATCCAGGGACTGGGAAATACTTTGCTTCCTATGCTGAGCGGAGTGGCGGAACTTTTTGTGAGGGTGATCGTTGTGCTGATCCTTCCTGTATTTATGGGAAGAGATGGGATTTATTTTGCGGAAATCGGGGCCTGGATCAGCGCGGTGGTGATCTTGATCCCGGGATATAAGATTATTTTGAAAAAATTTTCATAAAATATGGAAAATCTGCCAATACTGTTAACAGAAGGCACGGAGAGCCTCCGGCAGCGGGCGCTCTGTCATGCGGCCGGCAACGGTTAAATTGAAAGGAGACAGACAGTATGGCAGTAGATTTTAAGAACAGTGAGACAAAAGATAATCTTATGCGGGCATTCGCCGGAGAGAGTCAGGCGAGAAACCGCTACACCTTTGGGGCAGGGCAGGCAAAGGCGCAGAAGCAGGCGGCTGTTGCCCAGGTATTTTTATACACGGCTGATCAGGAAAAAGAACATGCGGAAATTTTTTATAAGCATTTAAAAGAATTAGCGAGAGAAACCATCCATGTGGATGGAGGATATCCGGTTGATCTGACGGAAGACTTAGGAGAGCTGCTTCGGATGGCGCAGCATAACGAGTACGAAGAGCATGACGTAGTTTATAAGGCGTTTGGGGACAAAGCGAAGGAGGAAGGGTTCGATGATGTGGCCCGTTCCTTCTATATGATAGCGGAGATCGAAAAGTATCATGGAGACCGTTTCGGCAGGTTTGCCCAGTGGCTGGAAGAAAATCAGCTTCACATCAGCAAGGTAAAGACAGGATGGATCTGCCTGAACTGCGGCTATATCTGTGAAACGGAGGAAGCGCCTGCCAAGTGTCCGGTATGCTCCCATGACAGAGGCTACTTTATCCGGTTGGAGCTCTCGCCCTTTGCAGGACAGTGTGATAAATAGCGTCCGGCCCAGATAAATAAGGAAATTTATACTAAAAATAAGAAGAAATACACATGCGGAACTTGTACTGTGTATTTCTTTTTTTACGAACATTTTACATAAGCAGGATTTTATATTTAACTTTTCGTTCCTATAATGGCACTTGTAAATGAGGCAACAACAAAAAATAAAAATAATTTATAAAGAGGAGAGAAAATCATCATGAAGAAAAAAATTGTAAGTGTATTAGCAGCAGCAGTTATCGGAACAACAGCATTTGCCAGCGTAGCAAGTGCGGCAAGCGGAACGATCACCGTTGTATCCCGTGAGGACGGATCTGGTACACGTGGAGCATTTGTTGAACTGTTCGGCATTGAGGAAGAGGTTGACGGCGAGAAAGTTGATATGACAACTGTAGACGCAAGCGTAACAAACAGCACCTCTGTTATGATGACCACAGTAGCAGGTGATGAGAATGCGATCGGATATATTTCCTTAGGTTCTTTAAATGACACAGTTAAAGCTGTACAGATCGATGGAGCTGAGGCTTCTGTAGAAAACGTTGCAAATGATACATACAAAGTATCCCGTCCTTTTAACATCGTAACCGGCGAAGAAGTAAGCGAAGCAGCACAGGATTTCATCAACTACATCATGAGCGCTGAAGGACAGCAGGTTATCGAAGACAACGGATACATTAAAGAAGCTCCGGATGCAGAAGCTTATGAAGCAGCAGGCGTAGAGGGAACAGTAGTAGTTGCAGGATCTTCTTCCGTATCTCCTGTAATGGAAAAATTAAAAGAAGCTTATGAAGCACTGAACGAAAACGTAACAATTGAAATTCAGACAAGCGATTCCACAACAGGTATCAACTCTACAGTAGAAGGAATCTGCGATATCGGTATGGCATCACGTGAACTGACTGAGGATGAGACCGCGCAGGGCGTTACACCACAGGTTATCGCAATGGATGGTATCGCAGTTATCGTAAACCCGACAAATGAGATCGAAGGCCTTACAAGCGAGCAGGTTAAATCTATCTTCACAGGCGAGACAACAGAGTGGGAAGCAGTAGAAGACAGCGCAGCAGCAACAGATACAGAAGCTGATACAGAAGCAGCTGACGCAGAAGCAGAAGAGGCAGAGGCTGAATAAGTAATACCTGAGTAGTAGGAACAGAAATTGACAGTAAATAGAGACTAGAAATGTTATGCTGAGCGGCTAGGATGCATGGCGCATCCCATAAGCCGCTCAACGCAGGTAAACGGATAAAATTATAGTAAAAAGACAAATAAATTCGATCAAAGAGATAGAGATAGGAAAGATGGGTGTGCTATGAATCACATAAAAGAAAAAGGAATGAAGATCATATTTATGATTGCTGCATGTGCTTCCGTGCTGGCAGTATTCCTGATCTGTATATTTTTGTTTGCGAACGGAATTCCCGCGATTGCTAAGATCGGACCGTTGGAATTCTTGTTTGGTACTGTTTGGAGACCGTCCAATGATGTTTATGGAATTCTCCCAATGATTGTTGCAAGTATTTATGTAACCGGCGGAGCCATTATCATAGGTGTTCCTATAGCGATTTTTACCTCTGTTTTCATGGCGCGCTACTGTCCAAAGAAAATTTACAGGCCTTTGAAATCGGGAATCGAACTGATGGCAGGTGTTCCGTCTATTGTATATGGTTTCTTTGGGCTTGTGGTTTTGGTTCCATTTATCCGTACTACATTCGGAGGAACCGGAACAAGTATGCTGGCAGCTTCTCTGATCCTGGGAATCATGATTCTGCCTACTGTTATCGGAGTTACAGAATCCGCCATCAGAAGTGTGCCGGAAAGCTATTATGAAGGCTCCCTTGCATTAGGAGCGACAAAGGAAAGAAGCATTTTTTGTGTGATCATTCCGGCGGCAAAGTCCGGAATTCTTGCAGGCGTTGTGCTTGGAATCGGCCGTGCTATCGGTGAGACAATGGCTGTAGTAATGGTGGCAGGAAATCAGCCAAGAATGCCTAAGGGCATCCTGGAAGGACTGCGTACTATGACCGCAAACATCGTTACGGAAATGGGATATGCTACAGGCCTTCACAGAGAAGCGCTGATCGCCACAGGCGTAGTGTTATTCGTATTTATTTTGATCATTAACTTAAGTCTTTCTTTATTAAACAGGAGGGCAGAAAATGCAGATTGATACAACAGCAGTTGCCGACAGTACGATTACTGGCGAAAAAAGAAATGAAGTTTCTGTTTCTGAGAAACTGAAAGCTTATATACATCATCCTGGTTCTGGTATCCTGGCGCTTATTACAGGAGTGGCCGCGATCGCTACCTTTGCCGTGCTGGCATTTTTGGTGGGATATATCCTCGTAACAGGTATTCCTTATCTGAACGCGGATCTGTTCAGCTGGGAATATACATCAGAGAACGTGTCTTTGGTTCCGTCTCTGATCAATACATTTATCATGACTATTGTGTCATTGGTCATTGCTGCGCCCCTTGGGATTTTTGCAGCAATTTATCTGGTAGAATATTCAAGACAGGGAAGCCGCTTTGTGAAGATCATCCGTGTTACGGCAGAGACACTTTCCGGTATTCCGTCTATCGTATATGGACTTTTTGGTATGCTGTTTTTCGTAACGGCCCTTCACTGGGGAATGTCCCTGCTGTCCGGCGCGTTTACCATGGTGATCATGGTACTTCCCGTGATCATGCGTACCTCAGAGGAGGCATTAAAATCCGTTCCGGATTCCTACAGGGAAGCCAGTTTTGGCCTTGGGGCAGGCAAGCTTCGTACGATTTTTACTATTGTACTTCCCTCTGCGGTTCCTGGAATTCTTGCGGGCGTTATCCTTGCCATCGGACGTGTGGTAGGTGAAACGGCGGCTCTTATGTATACGGCAGGTACTGTTGCGGCGGTTCCGGACAGTCTGATGGGTTCCGGACGTACCTTGGCTTTGCATATGTATGTTCTTTCCAGCGAGGGTCTTCATATGAACCAGGCATCTGCGACTGCAGTAGTGATCCTGGTATTTGTATTGATTATCAACGGGCTGTCCAGCATGGTGGCAAAACGAATTGCGAAAGGGTAAGTATCTGGTGCAGCAAGTGCGCCGGAAAGGAGAAAAAATGAGTGAAGCAACAAAAATATCCGTGGAAAACATGGACTTATATTATGGGACATTCCACGCGTTAAAAAATATAAATATGAACATTCCTGAGAAGGAGATCACCGCGTTTATCGGGCCCAGCGGCTGCGGAAAATCTACACTTTTAAAATCTTTAAACAGAATGAACGACCTGATCGAGAGCTGTGTGATCACAGGAAAAGTAACCCTGGACGGGGAGGATATTTACGGGGGTATGGATGTAAATATGCTTCGCAAGAGAGTGGGTATGGTATTCCAGAAACCGAATCCCTTTCCAATGAGCATCTATGATAATATCGCGTATGGACCGAGAACACACGGTATCCGTTCTAAGGCAAAGCTGGATGAAATCGTAGAAAAATCTTTAAGAGACGCGGCTATCTGGGATGAAGTAAAAGACAGACTGAAAAAAAGCGCCTTGGGCATGTCCGGCGGGCAGCAGCAGCGTCTTTGCATTGCCAGAGCTTTGGCAGTACAGCCGGAAGTACTTTTGATGGATGAGCCTACATCCGCGCTTGACCCAATATCAACTTCCAAGATCGAGGAGTTGGCAATGGAGTTAAAAAAGGATTATACGATTGTTATGGTAACTCATAACATGCAGCAGGCTACACGTGTTTCTGATAAAACTGCTTTCTTTCTTCTGGGAGAAGTGATAGAATTTAATGACACGGATCAGTTATTCTCCATGCCCAGTGATAAGCGTACAGAGGATTATATTACAGGGAGGTTTGGCTGATATGGCAACACGTTTCGAAAGACAGCTTGAAGAACTTCATGTTCAGATGATCACTATGGGAAGCCTTTGTGAAAAGGCCATCTCTTTCTCTTCCAAGGCAATCCAGGGAGAGGGACTTTCCTTTGCGAAAGAAGTATTTGATACTGACAGAGAGATTGATGAAAAGGAAAGGGAAATAGAAACTTTGTGCATGCGTCTTCTTCTCCATCAGCAGCCTGTCGCAGGAGATCTGCGCGAGATTTCAGCAGCTTTGAAGATGATTTCTGATATGGAAAGGATTGGGGATCAGGCGGCGGATATCGCAGACCTTTCCCAGTTCGTAGATGTAAAAAAAGTAGACAGCTCGGTAGACATCACCGAAATGGCAGAAAATACAGTTCGGATGGTTACCGAAAGTGTGGATGCATTTGTAAAGGCAGACCTTAATCTTTGCAGGAAAGTAATTGATGATGACGATCTGGTAGACAATGCCTTTAATCAGATCAAAGAGAGACTTGTGGATCTGATCTATGAGAAAAAAATAGATCCTAAGGCAGGGCTGGATCTGCTTATGACTGCGAAGTATTTCGAAAGAATAGGCGATCATGCGGTAAATATTGCGGAGTGGGTAGAATATTCCATTACCGGACAGCATAGAAATAACGAACATCATCTGGGCTGATGATAAAACTGGCGGGATAAGGATTCCATAGTAAATTTAGGCGGAGGGAAAGCCGTTGACGAAAAAAATTTTTAAATCAATAATGCTGGTTTCTGTGATTGTTTTTATACTGGGACTGGCATTTATAATGGGAATTTTATACCGTTATTTTGGAAATGAGATAAAAGACGAATTAAGAAACGAAGCATCGTATCTGGTGGCGGGAGTAGAAATGCAGGGGGAGGAATATCTGGAAAACGTATCTTTTAAAGATTCCAGAGTGACCTACATTTCACAGGACGGAACTGTACTTTTTGACAGCGAGGCAGATACGGTATCCATGGATAATCACAGCCACAGAGAAGAAGTAGTGGAGGCGGCGAAGCAGGGAACCGGAGAGGCCTACAGGGTTTCAAACACCCTTTCGGAAATGACAATCTACTATGCCCTTCGTCTGTCTGATGAGACCATTCTGCGCGTATCCACTACACAGTATTCTGTTCTGGCATTGATCTACCAGCTGATCCAGCCAGTGCTTATTATTCTGGTATTGATGATCATTCTTTCTGTGATCTTTGCGGCCAGAATTTCAAAGAAGATCGTGCAGCCTGTCAATGAGCTGGATCTGGAGCATCCGGAAGAGAACCAGGCATATGAGGAGGTTGCGCCTCTTTTAAGCAAGATACATCGGCAGAACCGGCAGATAAAAGAGCAGCTTGACACAGCGAGACAGCAGCAGGCTGAGTTTTCTATCATTACTGAGAATATGCAGGAAGGCCTTCTGGTAATTGACAGATACACTATGATTCTGTCAGGAAATTCCAGCGTGTGGAAACTTTTCCAGACAAAAGAAAAGACAGGGGAAAGTATCTATTCTCTGGATAGGAGTGAAGAATTCAGAAAAGTGGTGGAGACTGTTCTTGAAGGAAGACACGGGGACAGCATCCTTAAGTTCCAGGGAGGGCATGTGCGTCTGATCGCTAATCCGGTCTATCGGGAAGGAGAAACAGTAGGAGCAGTCCTTCTTCTGGTGGATGTGACGGAGCAGGTGGAGAGAGAAACGCTGAGACGGGAGTTTTCCGCGAATGTATCCCATGAACTGAAGACGCCGCTGACGTCTATCTCAGGCTTTGCGGAGATCATACAGGACGGCTTTGTGAAACCGGAGGACATAAAAGTATTCGCAGGCAGGATCTATAAAGAAGCCCAGCGCCTGATCCAGCTTGTGGAAGATGTGATCAAGATTTCTCAGCTGGATGAAGGGGAGGTTCCTTATCAGTGGCAGAAGGAAGACCTTTATAACATTTCGAAAAGTGTGCTGGATAATCTGAGAGAGGTGGCAAATCGCCGGAATATCCAGCTGTATATAGAAGGAGAACGGACCATACTGCGCACAGTCAGGCCGATCTTTGAGGAAGCACTTTATAATCTGTGTGAAAATGCCATAAAATATAACAAGGAAAACGGAAACGTAAGTATTGTCCTTACAGAAAATAAAAATGAGGTAAGGATCACGGTAAAAGATACGGGAATCGGTATTCCTGCGGAAGATCAGAGCAGAGTTTTCGAACGTTTTTACAGGGTGGATAAAAGCCACTCCAAAGAAATCGGAGGTACAGGCCTTGGCCTGTCCATTGTAAAACATGGCGTTACCTTCCTAGGCGGCTCTCTTGAGCTGATAAGTGAGGAAGGAGAAGGAACGGAAATATCTATGGTATTTCCAAAAGAAACAGAAGAAATCTTTACAGGTTTGGAATAATAGTTTTGGGAAAAGATATCTATTGTCTGAAAAAGATAGTAGATATCTTTTTTTTGTTTGGCTTGACTTTTTATTTGTAACATTTATACTAAAAAAAAGGGTAAATATAGGAGGGCTTTTATGAAAATATTATTAAAAAACGCCATGGTCATAACCATGAATGAAAAACGTGAAGTATATCGGGAGGGAAATGTCCTGATCGAAGACGACAGGATTACGAAAATAGGACATTTTCAGGATACGGGAGACTGTGATGAGGTAATGGACTGTAAGGGAAAAATAATTATGCCAAGTTTCGTGAACACCCATACCCATACCTCCCAGCAGCTTGCGAGAGGGCTTGCGGACGACGTGGATCTGCTTACCTGGCTTCGGGAACGTATCTGGCCGTACGAGAGCAATATGACAGAGGAGGATTCCTATATTTCCACACTTTTGTTCTGCGCGGAACAGATCAAGGCAGGCTGCACCTCTATCGCTGAGCCGGGAGGTCAGTTTGTATCCGGGATGGCCAAGGCCATTACAGAAGCCGGGATCCGGGGAAAACTGGCGAAATCCGTAATGGACTGCGGAGAAGGACTTCCGGTACCATGGCAGAGAAGTACAGAGGAAGAGCTGGCAAAACAGGAAGAGGACCTGAAAAAGTATCATAATACCGCAGACGGCAGAGTAAAGGTCTGGTTTGGCATCCGCACGATTTTTAATGCTACGGATGAGTTGATCGTAAGAAGCAAAGAGCTTGCGGATAAATATGGTGTAGGCGTACATATGCATATCGCGGAAGCCAAGGCGGAGGTAGAGTATGCGAAAGAAACCAGGGGATGCACCACAGTCACCCATTTGAACAACCTGGGTTTTCTTGACAAGAATGTGATCGCTGCCCATTCTGTATGGCTCACTAATGAGGAGGTGGAAATGTTCAGAGAACACGGGGTAAAGGTATCCCATAATCCGGCTTCCGCCATGCGTGTCCTTGGTTTTGCTAAGATCCCCAGGATGCTGAGGGAGGGAATCTGTGTCGCTCTCGGAACAGACGGAACGCCTACCAATAACCGAATGAACATGGTTGATGAAATGTGGGTGACTTCTCTGATCCATAAAGGCTGGAGATTGGAGCCGGATGTGGTAAAAGCAGAGGAAATCCTGACTATGGCTACTATCAACGGGGCAAAGGCTGTAGGGGAAGAGGATTTGTACGGAAGTCTGGAAACCGGGAAAAAGGCAGATTTGATCATCATTGATCCAGATGTAAATCCGGATATGCTTCCTGTCCATGACCCTATCGCCAATCTGGTCACCTCCATGCACAGTACAAATATCATGTGCACCATGTGTGATGGAAAATGGCTGATGAAGGACAGAACCCTTTTAACCATAGATGAAAATGAGATCATCCGTCTGGGCAAGGAACATGCCGCTGCTATATGCAGGCGGGGAGGCATCCGTCTGCCTGACCGATTTCCAATGATTTAACCGGACATCCCATTAAAAGACAGGAGGACAGACTTTTGGGAAAAAACATACTTGTGATCGATGCATGCGTGAGAAGAGAAGAGTCCAGGACAAAAGAAATGATGGATACAGCAGTTTCGGTTCTTAAAGAGCTTCATCCTGACTGGAATTTTGAAATATTGAATTTAATGGAGCTGGATCTGAAATACTGGACAACAGATACTTTAAAACAAAGAGACGCGCTCCTGGCAAAAAAAGAATATGACCATCCGCTGTTTAAATATGGCAATCAGTTCAGAGAAGCTGACGGACTTATTGTAGCGGCACCGTTTTGGGATCTCAGCGTCCCGGCCGTGCTGAAAGTATACATAGAAAATGTTTCGGCGGATAAGATCACCTTCGCTAGCAGTCCTGAGGGACTTTACGGATTATGCCATGGGAAGTGGATGCTGTTTTTGACTACAAGAGGAGGAAACTGGGCCGGCAGCGATATGGAGCAGGGAAGCCCGTATATGGAAGCGCTGTGCAAATTTTTCGGAATCGACAGCTACCATTGTGTGTATGCGGACGGGGTGGATATTAAAGAACTGGACAGCCAGGCTATTATGGAAAAAGCATTGGAGGATACACGGCAGGAGTGCAGGAAACTGGTTTTATAGTTTGAAATTATGCAAAGTGCATAAAAATAATATGCAAAAACTGGAAGATAAGTAAAAAATAACAAGAACCAGACACGTGTCCGATTCAGAAAGGAAAAAAAGAGCTATACTGAGTCTTACCAATCAGGAAGATTCGGAAAACAAAATTCAAGGTACAGGATAGAAATGAAGACGGCAGAAGAATATCTGAAATTTTGGGGATTGGAAAAAGCGTTTTCCGATATTCCGGCAGAGGAACTTTCGTTAAAGGTCTATCAAGATGGAGAGCCTCTGTTTTATGCAGGGCAGGATGTAAAATACGCCTATCTTCTGGTGGAAGGCAGATGCAGGCTTTACGGACTGTCCCGGGAGGGAAAGGAGGTCCTGGTAAATTTTAAAGAGGCGCTGGGAATCTTCGGGGATATGGAGATCCTTTTAGGACTGGAATTCCAGCTGAGCATGGCGGCTTGGGGAAAGGCGGTCGTCCTTAGGATATCGAAAAAAATCATGGAAAGAAAGCTTCTATATCAGGTGGATTTTTTAAGGTTTCTTTCAAGAGAGCTGGCAGATAAAATGTGTACGGATTCCGCGCAGCAGATCCAGGCGGTATTAAAAGGAGGGAAGGCTAGGATTGCCCATCGTCTCTGGCTTCAGGCTCAGGCGGAAGGAAAGGATACTTTTCTTTTTTCCTGCAGAGCTACGGCAAGGGATGCGGGCATCTCTGAGAGGCAGCTTTCCAGGGTCCTTGGAGAATGGGAAGAAGCCGGGATCATCAGAAGGGACGGGCGCAGGATACAGATTAAAAAGCCAGATGAGCTCAGAGAGCTTTCAGGAGACATGTAAATAAGAAAACAAAAAAGAAGAGGAGAAAACAGAATGGTTTATTCAGAGGATGGAAGAGCATAT
Organism: Candidatus Blautia faecavium; assembly: GCA_019118425.1. Taxonomy (GTDB): domain Bacteria; phylum Bacillota; class Clostridia; order Lachnospirales; family Lachnospiraceae; genus Blautia_A; species Blautia_A faecavium. Next base: position 12,506 of record DWYZ01000018.1, read on the forward strand.
CACATTAAGGTGGCTCCGGGAGAAGTTGGAAAATATGTGATCCTTCCGGGAGATCCGAAACGCTGCGCGTCTATAGCCAAGTATTTCGATGACCCGGTGATGATTGCGGACAACAGAGAGTATATCACCTACACCGGATATCTGGACGGAGAAAAAGTCAGCGTCACCTCTACCGGTATCGGCGGTCCTTCCGCGTCTATTGCCATGGAAGAACTGGTCCAGTGCGGTGCGGACACTTTTGTACGGGTAGGCACCTGCGGCGGTATGGACTTGGCGGTCAAAGGCGGCGATATCGTTGTGGCTACCGGAGCTGTGAGGATGGAGGGCACGAGCAAAGAGTATGCTCCTATTGAGTTTCCGGCTGTGGCTAACTTGGATGTGATAAATGCACTGGTAGGCTCTGCCAGAGAACTGGGCGTTGCCTTCCATACCGGTGTTGTGGAATGCAAGGATTCTTTCTATGGACAGCATTCCCCGGAAACGAAGCCGGTCAGCTATGAATTGGAAAACAAATGGGAGGCATGGATGAGACTGGGATGTCTGGCATCTGAAATGGAATCAGCCGCATTGTTTACTGTAGCAAGCTATTTGCGGGTGCGCTGCGGTTCTGCTTTTCTGGCAGTGGGAAATCAGGAAAGAGCCAAGAGAGGCATGGATAACCCACAGGCACATGATACAGATATGGCAGTGCGGGTAGGCGTGGGAGCCCTGCGCAGACTGATCGCCCAGGATAAGGAAAAGAAATAAGGCTATATATCACACCCGAACCACGCACCTGCTGCGTGGTTACGGGCTGGTATGATTCAACAGGCAATTGGCATTTGTCTTCTTCCTAGGGAAGAGCCAGGCTTAGGGCTGCTCATCCCTGGAAGTGCTGGATACTTTATTGTCCCAGATGATGCCGGCTGCTACAAGAAGAATGCCCAGAAGCTTTTTTACGCTGATATTCTGAAAAACAAAGGCGTCAAAAAGAATTCCAGCGGTAAGCTGCCCTACCAGAAGAAGGATGGTGGATTCCATTACCTTTAAATGGGAGAGGGTGATCATGGAAATGATAAAAGCTACGATTCCGAAAGCTCCTCCAAGATACAGCCACCAGGGGGCCTGCTTAAAAGCATACAGGTCAACAGAAAACCTGGAGGATACCAGGAGGAGGATAAGGGACAGCACAGAGGCTACCACGTAATTCACCAGAGAGCCGTTGTTGGTTCCTAGGTATTTGGTACAGCGATAATTGATCATTTTAGAGATAACGGTGGCACAGCCGTTTACAAAAGCCAGAGTTAATACAAAAGCCATACGAGTGCTCCTTTCAGGAAAGATTCAGAATGATCAGTCCGATCAGTATCAGGGCAAAGCAGGGAAGCCGCTTTAAGTTAAAAGGGATTTTCGGGACGCCGAACCATCCGTAGTGATCGATCACTGCGGAAATGACCAGCTGTCCGGTTACGGAAATGCAGGTCATAAAAGAGACGCCTAAAATACCGATGCAGTAACTTGAGCTGGCCACAAGGAAAATACCGAAAAAGCCTGCTGAGTAAAGATACCAGGGCAGCCCGGAGATTTTCAGCTTTTCATGGGTGGTCGCTTTCATATAAAGGATCAGAAGAATACCGCCGATGGCGTGGACCACAAAGCTCATGCCGAACATGCCCACATGCTCTGTGAGCATACCGTTCAGGCTGGCCATGGCGGACTGGCAGGCTCCTGCCAGAAGAGTAAACAATGCGTACATATACCGTACCTCCTGTGAGTTATTTAAGTGTTTTTATAAGTGAGGAAGGGCGCTCTTGTTTGAATAAAAACCGCGTCCCCTTTGATGAAGAGCGGAAAGATCCCGGATATGATATCCATGGGAGCCTTTTTTAAGAATCTCTTCCCGGCATAATTTTTCAATGGTACGAAGAAGGTGACGATAGCTGGTTCCAAGGATTTCGGATACCTGGGTAAGCGGTTCTTCAAATACCAGATTAGGGCTGGACATTTCTATGTAGGAGCACAGCCGGTTTTCCAGGGTGTAAAGGACCATCCGGGAAGCGTTGTAATTGGCGGACATAAGCTTGGCCGCCAGAAGTTCGCTGAGGCAGTTCATAAACTGCAGATTTTTCCGCAGGATGGCTGAGCCCTCCCTTAGGGGAATGCCGATGCACTCCATAGGAGTGACTGCCTGTACATAAAGTGCAGCTCCTTTCTTTTGGGTGAGCAGTTCAACTTCTCCAATGAAACTGCCTTCTTCTGAAAAGCTGTGCATAAATGCCTTTCCTTCCTCTGTGTAGGTGAGGATTTTAGCCCGGCCTTTCAGGACGATCAGAAGATGCGAGACAGGGACTTCCTCCTGACAGATATATTCCTTCTTGCCATAGGAGAGAAGGCAAAGGAGACTGCGGGGCACTGTGGATAAACCAAATTTATCTAAAATAGGAACGTATTTTTCGTCAAATGAGCAGCGGATCATCGTGTACACCTCTTTCTTTTTATCATAGCGGATGGACAGAGGAAAAGCATATGACATATGTCATATGCGGATAAGTTTAAATAATAAAATTCTAACAACAAAGTATGACATATGTCATATAAAAATGCAACAGAATATGAGAAAATATTTAATTTGCTTTTTGGAAAAAAAGTGTAGTAATTTTTTTAAAAATGTTATAAAATGAAGTTACTAAGCATAAATATTTGCGAAGATTAAGGGAAACACCAAGTGAAGATTCTACAAAAAGGAGAAAAGTGTATGAAGGCATGGGAAATTGCACAAAAAGTTTTTACGGAAGCCAAGCCTGTCATCCGGACGGAAGAAGAGCAAACCTGGACGGACAACGTAGATGTATCCGGCTTTTATGATGAGAATCTGCTGTTAGATTGGGGCAGTAACGTACCTGGTTCCGGAGCACCGGAAAAGATCATGGTAGCGGCCATACAGGCACTGGAAAACAGAGGCTACAAGGTGAGCGAGGAAGGATATCGGCTTCTTCACCAGGGACTTGACGCATATGAAAAAAAGGATTTTGTAACTCTCCACAAGGTTTCCGCTCTTCTGCGGCGTGAGCTTGCAAACGCAGAAAAAGACGAGGACTCCCCTTACTGGACTTACGGCTTTTACCATTCCTTTGAAGAATATGAGGTAAAGGTGAGCTTTCCGGAAAAAATTCCTGTGGATACTTCCACAGAGGAATTTAAAGAAAAAATACACGCGGGGTGGCTGGCGCAGCTGATCGGAGGCGCTATGGGCACCATGGTGGAAGGATACACTCACGAAAATCTTGCAGAAGCTTTTGGGGATGTGACCGGATATCTTAGAGAGCCCAATACATATAATGATGATATTACCTTTGAGCTGGCATTTCTGGACGCTTTTTCCAGGAAGGGATATGAGGTCACTTCTGAGGATATAGCGCTTTCCTGGGTGGGACTGATTCCCTGCGGCTGGTCTGCTGAGGAGTTTGCCCTTAGAAATATAAAAAACGGTATTTTCCCCCCTGAGAGCGGTACATACAGAAATCCTTTCAACGAATGGATCGGGGCTCAGATGCGGGCAGGTATCTGCGGCATGGCAGCTCCGGGAGATCCTTATCTGGCAGCGAGACTTGCTTTTAGAGATGGGGAAGTGTCCCATGCCAATAACGGAATCTTAGGAGAAGTATTTAACAGCATTATGACATCCCTGGCTTTTGTGACAGACGATGTAAAAGAAATCGTAAAAAAGGCCATGGAAATGATACCAAGGGACAGTGAATATTATTCGGTGATTTCATTCGCGTACGATTGTTGTTTCCGGTATGACAGGTGGCAGGATGCGCTTCACGCCTGTGAAGAGAAGTATCACAGATATAACTGGATACACGCATATCCTAATGCCTGCTGTGAAATCATCGCATTAATATACGGAAACGGCGATTTCCGGGAAACACTCCATATCATCACTATGTGCGGGATTGATGTGGACTGCAACGCGGGAATGATCATGCCGATTCTGGCAATACAAAAAGGAATCCATTCGATTCCTCAGGAATTGATTCATCCGGCATTCGGAGAACTCGTCACCTATATGAGAGGGGATTACCGGAAGCTGACTATGGAAGAATTGGTTCAAAAAACTGTTAACAGCATTAACAAAGCTAAGCAAGAAAAATAAAAGGAGGAAACAAATATGAAGAAAAAATTCTTAGCAGCAGCACTTTCTACAGCAATGGTACTTTCCCTGGGAGTATCCGCAGTACCGGTAATGGCAGAGGACGACGGCGAACCGTATAAGGCTGCCCTCTTGTTAAATGGTACTCTTGGAGATAAGTCTTTTTATGATTCTGCAAACGCAGGTCTGGAAGCTCTTCAGGAAGAGCTGGGCGAGGATAAATTTACTTTTAAGGTAGAGCAGATGGGCGCAACAGCAGCAGATGAGGCGAAGTGGGAGCCTACACTGTACGATTACTGTGACGATGGTTCCTATGATGTAATTATCTGTGGTACCTATCAGATGCTGGCAGCTCTTACAAATGCAGCAAATGATTATCCGGATCAGAAGTTCATCTATTTCGATGAAATGTTCGACTATACTGCAGGCGGCGAAGAAAATGTATACAATGTAATGTACAAACAGAACGAGGTTTCTTATCTGGTAGGTGCTATGGCAGCCATGATGACCACAGACGAATCTCTTGAGATGGTCGATCCGTCCAATAAGATCATCGGTTTCCTTGGCGGTATGGAGAACTCCGTTATCAAGGACTTCCTTGTAGGCTATATTCAGGGTGCTAAGGATATTGATCCGGAGATCCAGGTAGCTCTGGCATATGTTGGAAACTTCTATGATTCCGCATCCGGTAAAGAAATGGCGCTGACTCAGTATCAGAACGGCGCTGACGTAGGATTTAACGTAGCAGGAAGCGCAGGCCTTGGACAGATCGAGGCGGCAGTTGACGCAGGCAGATACGCATTCGGTGTAGACTCTGACCAGGCGGCTCTTCTTCCAGACTATGCAGATAACATTCCTACTTCTGCTATAAAAAATGTAGGCAACTCTTTGATCCGTGCCATCAAGATGGATATGGAAGGCGAACTGGAATACGGCATTCTTGAATATTTAGGATTTGCAGAAGGCGGCGTAGAACTTGTAGAAGATGAACACTATGAGTCTACTGTACCAGAAGAGATCCGCACAAAGGTAGCTGAATTGAAAGATCAGATCACAAACGGTGAGATCGAGGTTCCGACCGCTCTTGGCGATAACGCAATGAGTGAGGACGATATTCAGGCGCTTATCGATTCCGTACAGGTGGGATAAGTATTTAGCGGGCCTGGGCCCTGATAATCCAGCCCCGGGTGATTTTATGCCGGGGCTGGATTTTTTTCTATCAATTATAAAAAATCGTCTGTAAACCGGGCGGATTTAAGAATTTCAGAAAGAGAAGGGGTGAGCAGATTTGGATAATCAGGTAGTATTACAGATGAACCACATCATGAAGATTTATGGAAATGGCGTGGTTGCAAACGAGGATGTATCCTTAGAGCTCCGAAAAGGTGAGATACACGCGCTGCTGGGAGAAAACGGCGCGGGAAAAAGTACGCTGATGAAGGTGCTTTTCGGAATTGAGGCGCCTGACCAGGGAGATATTATTCTGAATGGACAGAAGACAACGATCAAATCTCCCCAGGACGCCATCAGCAAGGGAATCGGTATGGTACATCAGCACTTTATGCTGGTTCCTTCCCTGACGGTAGCGGAAAATATTATCCTGGGAGTGGCTCCGAAAAAAGGGCTTTTTATCGACATGGACAAGGCGGTAGAGGCAGCCCAGAATATTGCAAAGGAATACAATTTTGATATTGACGTCCGCCAGAAGGTGGAAGAGATACCGGTAGGCATCAAACAAAAGGTGGAAATTCTGAAAGCTCTGTACAGAAACGCGGAGATTCTTATCCTGGACGAGCCTACGGCAGTTTTAACGCCCCAGGAGACAGAAGAATTGTTTGTACAGCTTATGAAGCTGAAGGAAAAAGGCCACACGATCATCTTTATCTCCCATAAGCTGGATGAGATCAAGAAGATCTGCAACCGCGCAACTATCATGAGAAACGGAAAGAGCATGGGTACATATGAGGTGGCAGACATCTCCACCCAGGAAATGTCCAGACTGATGGTAGGAAGAGAAGTATCCTTGAAGTTTGATAAGAAAGAACAGCACCTTACAGACGATGTGTTCTTAAGAGTACGGAATCTTACTGTACATAACGCTCAGGGTGTTCTGAAGGTGGATGACCTGTCTTTTGATTTAAAGGGCGGAGAGATTATGGGAATTGCCGGTGTAGAAGGCAATGGACAGTCTGAGCTTGTGGATACCCTTACGGGACTGAATAAGAAATATAAAGGTGAGATCAAGATCAAAGGAACAGACATCGTGAATTCGTCCATTGCAGATATACGTGCCCTGAAGCTGGCGAATATACCGGAAGACCGCATGACCTCCGGCTGTGCTGGAACCTTAAGCATACAGGAAAACCTGTTCTCTAACCAATATCGCAGTTCGAAATTCTCCGGCAGATTTTTCATGAAACAAAAAGCGATTGAAGCGAGAAGCGACGAATTGATCAAAGAGTACATGATCAAATGTAAATCCAGAAAGCAGAACGTGGGAATGCTTTCCGGCGGTAATATCCAGAAGGTGATCGTGGCAAGAGAATTCTCCACAGGACCGGATCTTATTATTGCCAATCAGCCTACCCGAGGCATTGACGTAGGAGCTGCGGCATTTATCAGAAAAAGGCTTTTGGAGTTCCGTGACGCAGGCTGTGCTGTGCTTTTAATCTCTGCGGACCTGACGGAGATATTTTCACTCAGTGACCGTCTGGCAGTTATGTACAAGGGTAAATTCGCCGGCTTCTTTACAGATGTGGAGAATGTAACGGAGGATGAGCTTGGACAGCACATGCTTGGTATTAAGCATGACGATGTATTGGAGGGTGTAATGTATGAGTAGTGCAAAAAAATTTGAGGCTCTGCGGACTGTGTTTGCCATCCTGGTCGCGCTTGCAATCTCATTTGTCATTATTTTTATGGTAAGCGAACAGCCTTTGGAAGCAATTTATCAATTACTGACAGGACCGCTGTCCAGCAAGCGAAACTTTGGAAATGTGCTGGAATCTATGGTTCCCCTGATCTTTACCGGAACCGGCGTATGTATCATGTTTTCCGCAAACCAGATCAACCTGGCAAGTGAGGGTGCCTTCCATATCGGCGGCCTGATCGCATCCTGCGTTGCTATTTATGTGACTGCGAACTTTGTATCTCCTGTCCTGGCCATTATCTGTGCCGGCATCGTAGGAGCGTTATTTACAGCGATTCCTGCTGTTATGAAGATCACTACAAGTGCGCCTGAACTGGTGTCTTCTCTGATGATCAACTATCTGGCTCTGTATTTCGGAAACTATATGCTGAACAATGTGATTGGAGATCCGAAGGCCAGTGCGGCTTCCTATGCCCTCAGCGAGGCTTCAGAGCTTCCTGTGTTTATCAGCGGAACTAGAGTTCACGTAGGATTTCTGCTGGCTATTATTGTGGCGGTGCTTGGATATGTTTTCCTGTATCGGACGAAGATGGGATATGAACTTCGCCTGACGGGTGAAAACGGCTCTTTTGCCAAGTATTCCGGTATAAGTATTGTGAAAGTTATTTTGATCTCCCAGCTGCTGGGCGGATTCATTGCAGGAATGGGCGGCGGAGTGGAAATGCTGAGCCCTATTTACGCAAGATTTACCTGGACAGCCCTTTTAGGATATGGCTGGGACGCTATCGTAATCTGTACCTTGGCGAAGAAAAATCCTCTATATACGCCGTTTGCGGCTTTATTCCTGGCGTATCTAAGGACAGGAGCTTCCATCATGGCAAGAAGGACAGATGTTACTTTGGAAATCGTGCAGATCACACAGGGTATCATCATCATGCTTGTTGTGGCAGAGCAGTTCCTGAGCAAGTATAAACATAAATTGATCGCAAGAGAGGCGAAAGCATCTCTTAAAGACGAGGAGGTGGCATAAGTATGTGGAATGCGATTTTATCCCCTGATTTTTTCAGTTCTATCTTAAGATCCGCTACGCCGATCCTTTTTGCCACCCTGGCAGCCGGCATCGCGGCGAAATCCGGTATTACCAACATGGCTTTGGAAGGAATTCTTCTGTTTTCCGCCCTGTTTGGAGTTATTTTTTCCTCTTTGACCCAGAGCGCGTGGCTGGGGCTTCTGATCACTATGATCGTAGGCGGTCTGATCGGGCTTATTTTGGCCTTCTTTGTACTGAACCTGAAAACAGATGAGATCCTGGCGGCGATTGCCATTAACCTGGCGGCCACAGGAGGAACGGTCCTTATCATGCTGTATTTCTCAGGAGACCGCGGTGTTTCTTCTTCCATCAGAAGCTTCGCTACTCCTAGCGTCACCATTCCTGTGATCGATAAGATACCGTTTATCGGCGAGATCCTTTCCGGACAAAATGCCCTCACTTGGCTGGCGCTGCTGGCTGTGATTGTCATGCATCTCTTCTTGTATAAGACTCCTTTGGGATTGTCCATCCGTGCCGTAGGAGAGAATAAAAACGCAGCGGAATCCGTAGGTATCAGCTCTAGAAAAATTCAGTACATTGCCCTGATCATCAGCGGCGTTCTCGCAGCTATGGGCGGTTTCTACCTGTCCGGTGGTTATATGAACATGTTTACAAAGGATATGTCCGGCGGCCGCGGGTACATTGCCCTGGCAGCGTCCAGCATGGGCGGCGACACCCCGGTGGGAGGTTTCCTGGTGTCCCTTCTCTTTGGTGCGGCTCAGGCGCTGGCAAATATCATGCAGCTTACTTCTGTAATGCCGTATGAGATTATTTTAATGGTTCCATATCTCACCACCTTAGTTGGACTTGGAATTTACTATTACAGCCGAAAGAAAAAGAGGGAACGTTTAAGTGGCAAATAAAAGAAAAATCATTATGGACTGTGACCCGGGAATTGACGATGCCGTCGCTTTGTGCCTGGCGGCTGCCCGCCCGGATGCTTTTGATATTGTAGGGATTACTACAGTAGCCGGCAATCAGACAATTGAAAAAGTTACAGAAAATGCACTGCGTCTTGTAGATTTTTACAAGCTTGACATTCCGGTGGCAAAGGGAGC
>DWYZ01000087.1 GCA_019118425.1 Candidatus Blautia faecavium
CTTTTAAACCTCGCCTTGGATTCTACCATGGAAGAACGTGAGAAATCATTAAATTTAAACATAGGATATAACGAGGAATTGCGTTTATGGGATGTGATCGTAAAGTACAGCGGAGGGATTTCGGGTCTGGAGGGTGAGGGGATTACAGTGACACCGCTTTTAGGCGGTTATGCTGTGGTAACTTTACCGGAGAGTCAACTGGTAGCCTATTCAGCAAGACCGCAGGTAGAGTTTGTAGAAAAACCGAAAAGGCTCTTTTTTGAAGTGTATCAGGCAAAGGTCGCATCCTGTATCCGTTCTGTGCAGATAGGGCAGGAAGGGCTTAGAGGAAAAGGCGTACTTGTAGGGATTGTAGACTCCGGTGTGGATTACCGCCATCCGGATTTTTGTAATGAGGACGGAACTACCCGGATTTTGAAATATTGGGATCAAAGTGTAAAAGGAAATCCTCCGAAGGGATATTATATAGGAACGGAATATACAAAGGAGCAGATCGATGAGGCGCTTTTTCTGACAGAAGAAGAGGGAAGGCGCCTTGTTCCGGGAAGAGATGCCAGCGGTCATGGGACTGCGGTTCTTGGAATTGCTGCCGGAAATGGAAGGGGATCTAAGGAAATTAACCAGGGGGTAGCCTATGAAAGTGAACTTCTTGTAGTTAAAATGGGACTTCCCCGGGAAAATTCTTTTCCCAGGACAATAGAGCTGATCCAGGGAATTGATTATCTGATCCGCCAGGCCCAGGAACTTGGCAGACCTATAGCGATCAACATTAGTTTTGGAAATAACTATGGTTCCCATAAAGGAGATTCTCTTTTAGAGACCTATATAGACAATGCCTCGAATGTGGGGCGCACGGTGATTTGTGTGGGAACGGGGAATAATGGAAACGATAAGCTCCATATGGGAGGAAGGGTGACACAGGGAGAGAGTAAGGAGATTGAGTTTGGAATCAGTGAATATGAAACCGGGCTGAATATTCAGTTGTGGAAGTCTTATGCGGATCAAATGGAGGTTTATATTGAAAATCCTTCCGGCGAGAGAGTAGGACCATTGTATGAAGTACTGGGGGCTCAGAGGAATCGGATGGGAGATACAGAGCTTTTGGCTTACTATGGAAAACCTGCTCCTTTCCAGGTGACCCAGGAGATTTATATAGACTTTTTGCCTATAGGTACATATTTAGACAGCGGTGTATGGAAAATTATTCTTCGAGGGAGAGAAATTAAAGAAGGGGACTTTTATATGTGGCTTCCTGGAGGAAACGTATTAAATGTAAATACTGGATTTTTTCTGCCGAGAGCTTTGGGAACTTTAACAATCCCCTCTACTGCAGGACGGGTAATCTCTGTGGGGGCTTATGATTCCAGGTTGAATGCATATGCAGATTTTTCGGGAAGGGGAGGCAGCTTTCTGCCTTTTCGAAAACCAGACCTTGCCGCGCCGGGGGTGGATATTACAGCGCCAAGAGCGGGAGGCGGGTACATACAGGTGACGGGAACATCCTTTGCAACGCCATTTGTGACCGGAGGGGCGGCTCTTTTAATGGAGTGGGGGATTATTGAAGGGAATGATGCGTTTCTTTTTGGAGAAAAGGTGAAGGCTTACTTAAGGAGGGGAGCGAAAACCCTTCCCGGATATGGCAGATATCCAAATCCAGAAATCGGGTATGGGGTACTGTGCGTGAGAAACAGTATTCCAGAGTAGGGGAAGCCTTTTCGAGAGGGTATTTTTATATGAAATACGAGGAATATACTTGTTGTATTCGAAAAAATATGTTAGGCTGAGTATAATCAGAAAAAAAGGAATTATATATAAAAAAATGCCTTTTTATACTGATATAAAAAGATAATACAAAATATTATAAAAATATCGCCAAAGGAGGACTGTGTTATGATGTATCACAAAATATGTTTGAGTTTATTGACAGCATCATTTTTGCTGGCTGGAGCGCCTGTGTCCGTTTTTGCAGAGAGTGAGGAGAACCTGCCGGAAAGTCTGGAGGAAATTGAGGATAGTATTTCCCTGAATGTAAAAAGCCTTTTAGACAGCTTCGATGCAGTAGGAAATAACGTATCTATGCATTATGAGGACGGCAGTGTGTATTCCTACTATTGTTATTATACGGACGATACCTATGTTTTGGAAGATTCTGACAGCTATATAGAGGCAGTTTCTGACGATACAAATTATTTCTATGATCCAGGCACAGATACTCCCGGACGTTTTTTGTTTTTGACGGAAGAAGCCTATGAGGACTATATTCAGAGCGGGTATGATGTGGGGTCCTACACCTTTGAAAATGAGACGATGATCTCTATAACAGAAGAAGATGGAAAGATTGCTTTGGTGACCCAGTGCAGTGAAGAAAAGGCGGCGGAATTTATCACAGAGCTGGGGTATGAGCCACAGGAAGGAGATGTTGTACAGTGGAGGTATCAGATTGATCCGGAAAATTCCTTTATTACCTCTTCATCTTCTGTTCTGATCCGGAATGATGGAACAGAAACAACATTGTCTGAGGAGTCGTTAAATACTGAACCGGAGGAATATGTTTTTTCTTCTGAGATTACAGAAAGACTGGACAGTGAAGATTCCAGGACTGTAACAATCATTACGAATCCAGGGACTGACCAGGAAGCAGTTTTTCAGGAAACAGTGGGAAAAGGCTGTTCGGTAGTTCCTATAGGCTATAATAACGTGCTGTATACAGACGAAGCATGCACGGAGGAATTTTCTTCTAATAGTGATACAGAAAGTGATGTGACTTTGTATGCTATTACGAACGAGACAGACGAGGAAACGGAAGAAACAGTACAGGAGGAATCGGAACAATAGGGAAACTCAGGAGGAACAGGCGTGAAAAATATTGTTCTATAGAGCCGTAGAACATAACGATTTGATTGCTTTGATACAGAACAATATCCCCGGCTTGTGTGGTGGTTTGCTGATTGCTGGCAGGAAGACTCGTTCCCAGAGAACCGACTTTTTCAAAGCCGGAATAGTCGCTCATCTGAATGGTAACAGGCCCCTGTTCCATCATTTCCACCAGTGTATCTACTGCTTCGTTTTCTTCTAAGACGGCGGTAAAGGTGCTGCCGCCAACTTGTACATTCATCTGCATTTCGCTGTTTTCCTCCTCAATTTGTTGGATTTACGTTTCTCCCGATTCCGGCGCTGTGCTGGAATCGGATTCTTTAAGTTCTTCCGGCGAGATATCCGGTTCTGATGTTTCTGACTCTGAAGATAATTCTGCTTCAGAAGAAGATGCATCTTCTATCAGGGCTGCAGAACTGCTTCCTGAATTGGTTCCTGCCTGCTCGCTGCTACCACAGCCCGTAAGCAGCGCCGCCAAGGACATAATAACAGCAAATACCAAGGACAATCCTTTTTTCATATTTCAATCACCACTTTCTTAATGGTAGTGTCAACTTTATATGTCTAAAAGCGGCTCAACCTCAGTAAAATCAAGGCTTTCAGGGTATATGAGTCTTTACCTCCCCTTTCTTTGGCTTGGGCGACCAAAATTTTACGTCGGGAAGTCAGTCAAGACCGGGCTGAAAGCCCGTTAAATTCAGTCTTGACGGGGTTTCCGTAAGTAAAATAAAATCGGTCAGCACCAAGGAAAGGGGTTCGATTTTTTCATAATCCGCTTTACACTACCTTCTTAATATAATACTTTATAGAAGTAGCCTGAGATAAACCAGGATTCCAAAAGAACAAAGGATTCCGCCAAAAATACGGTTCATAGTACGAAGCTGAAATTTGACTGCCCTTCTTTTGATAAACTGCGTTAAGGCAGAAAGGGTTCCCCACCAAAAGTAGGTTCCCAGAAACACCCCGGTCACCAGTAAAATACCATCTTTCCATCCACGTATCTCCGAGATACCGAAGTAAGAGAATGCAAAGAGAAAGGTTAAAATGGCCGTTGGATTGGTAATTCCAATAGCAAAGGTCGTGAGAAAGAGTTTCGCACCGCCGGGCGCTTCCTTATCGGGCGGAAGTTCCTCTTGAGGACGAATCAGCGACTTTAGCCCCATGGCCAGGACCAATGCGCCGCCCAACGCAGTGATGATTTCCTGAAAGCGAAGTAGAAAATCCGAGATAAGAGTCAGCCCAAAGGCTCCCGCACAGGCATAGAAGCAATCTGCTGCGGAGGAACCGAGTCCCGTCAAAAGACCAGCTTTAGCGCCTAAGTTCCAAGTTCTTTGTATAGTCAGCGTACCAATCGCTCCAACCGGAAGTCCAAACAAAAGACCAATCAAAATTCCCCGCAGCCAATATTCCATGCCATACCTCCACGTATAATTAAATTTACTTCTTGTTCTATATTTCTGGCCATTTCATCTGAACATCCGGCATCCTTTAGATTCTGTAAAAACGCCTTTTTGACGGATGCCTTTCACAGCGGCATCCAGCTTATCTTGATGCCTGGCTGTGACAGCCACCGCTGTGCCTTTTTCGACAAACAGTTCCGTCATCGTCTTTCCCCATGCGGCAGCTGTTTCCGTTGGTGATAGAGGCTTTATCTTTCAGTATTTGTTGTTCTATAGTAAAGACCTCGTTTCTTTTGCTGTATTTTTTCTTTCCATCTATAGTTTAGTACCCGCAAGATTAAATATCCAATACTTATGTTTTATTGCTTCCATAATTAAATCAAATAGAATTATTTTCTTAACCCCCTAACCCCTTAACATTCATTTGGCATAGGTCAGTATTTTGTGGTACTTCTTTATAATCCGCTGACTGTATCGTTACTCCATTCCAGCCAATACCCGCATTTTCTCATACGCAAAATGGTTAAAGAAAGAAATAACCCTTCCCACGCCGATCACTGCCAGCACTGTGCCGATTCCTACGCCTTCGGGATGTCCTGCAAAGAGAAAGCTTATGGTCACGGCTAAGGCAATGTTGAACAGGTCAAAACAGTTTTTAGTAAATCCTACGCTCTTATGTATGGTGTCTGATATAGCCTGTACGATTCCGTCACCGGGATTGGGAATCAGGCGCATGTTAAGCGACATAGCAGCTCCGGCTCCGGTAAAAGTGATGGCAAAAAGCAGCAGGATTACTCGGAAAACAATGGCAGGCAGAGAGGTATCATCTTCCGGGATAGAAGGCAGCACTGCTGAAAAGATATTGAGAAATCTTGTAAAAACAATGCTCAGCGGAAATTGAAGAAGGTCTGATAAAAGGATGTATTTTCCTTTGGCGGAGGCAGGAGCAGCGGTCAGATCTGACGAAGAATCCCTCCTGCGCGTCATCTGATACAGATGGAGAAAAAGTTGGATGACAACGAAACAGCCATATAAAGCTAACGTAGTATTTCCAAAATTATAACTGAAAATAAGGGAGATACTATAGGAAACGGAAATAATGGCCGAGACGCCAAGACCGGCTTTGGTATTAAGTGTAAGACCTAATGCAAGGAGCAATAGGCCGGCTGCATAAAATAGAATACGGTAATAAATTGTTTTTTTCATAATGTCCCTCCTAGCTGAAAAGTAAGTGGGGACCGTGGAATTCCTCACACGGTATCCGCCTTTTATTTTAGTGGATTCATTTTCCGTTTGTCAAATAAATAGGAAAAATCAATTCGCCTTAACAGGGATTGTTTAGATCATAGAAGGGGTGTAGAATAAATGTATTGATGAATTTCAGGTGAAAATATAAGGAGGACACATGCATGAATGAGTATATCTTGGAATGTTGTATAGATAGTGTAAATTCAGCTGTTAACGCAGAAAAAGGAGGAGCGGACCGTCTGGAGCTGTGCGGAAATCTGGTTATTGGAGGGACGACTCCCAGTCCCTGCCTTTTTAAAGAAGTGCGAAAACATACAGATATTCCCGTCCATGTGCTGATCCGTCCCCGGTTCGGAGACTTTTGCTATAATGCTTATGAAATGGAGATTATGTGCAGTGAGATCCGTATGTTCCGGGAACTGGGGGCGGACGCGGCGGTAATCGGTGTTCTCTGTCCGGACGGAACCTTAAATAAAGAGGCCATGAAGCGTCTTGTGGAAGCGGCCGGTGAAATGAAGATCACCCTTCACAGAGCCTTTGACGTATGCAAAGATCCTTACGCTGCCATGGAGGAGGCTATTTCCCTAGGAATCCATACGATTCTTACTTCCGGGCAGGGGAATACCTGTCTGGCTGGCCGGGAGCTTATAAAGGACCTGGCGCAGAGAGGAAACGGCAGGATCGAAATTATGGCAGGAGCAGGGGTGGACGCCTCCGTGATCCGCTGCCTGGCAGCGGAAATCCCCATAAAATGTTTTCATATGTCAGGAAAGATCACAAGGGACAGTTCCATGAAGTACAGAAAACAAGGAGTAAACATGGGACTGCCTTCCTTAAGCGAATTTGAAATATGGGAAACCAGCCAGGAAAAAGTAAGGGAAGCAAAGAATGCGCTGGAAGAAATCCAGATGCAGTCAGGCACATG
Source organism: Candidatus Blautia faecavium (assembly GCA_019118425.1). Lineage (GTDB taxonomy): Bacteria > Bacillota > Clostridia > Lachnospirales > Lachnospiraceae > Blautia_A > Blautia_A faecavium. Next base: position 6,448 of record DWYZ01000087.1, read on the forward strand.
ACTGTAATAACATTTTATCCGTTTTAAAACAGGGCTGGAACAGGCTTGTGCGGATTTTTTTTAGCTCAGAGAAAAGGAGGAGACACTCATGTATGAACTTATACGGGTTTCAGAAAATGACTATTATATTCAAAGTCCGGCAAAGATCGGACTGGTAAAGCTAAATGACAAGGAAGTCTGCCTTATAGACAGCGGGAACGATAAGGATGCCGGGCGAAAGGTGCGCAAGATCCTGGATGAGAATGGATGGGAACTGAAAGTGATTTATAATACCCACTCCAACGCGGATCATATAGGCGGGAACAAATATCTTCAGGGCCAGACCGGATGCCGGATTTATGCGCCGGAGATTGAAGGGGATTTTACCAGGCACCCTGTTTTAGAGCCGGCTTTCTTATATGGAGGGTATCCTTGCAAGGAGCTGAGACATAAATTTTTATTAGCTCAGGAAAGCAATGCGGAATACCTGACAAAAGAAGCTTTGCCGGATGGATGGGAAAGTATTCCTCTGCCGGGACATTTTTTTGATATGGTAGGATTTCGTACCAGGGATGATGTGGTGTACCTTGCCGACTGTCTGTCCAGCAGAGAAACTTTGGATAAATACCGGATCAGCTTTGTCTATGATGTGGGCGCTTATATAGAAACTCTGGAAATGGTAAAGAAGATGAAGGCGAAGCTTTTTATTCCTGCCCATGCCGAGCCCGGGGAAGATATGTGCCAGCTGGCACAGTATAATATAGACAAGGTTATGGAAATCGGAGAAAAAATCCTGAATATTTGTGCAGTTCCCCGTTCTTTCGAAGAAATTCTGCAAAGACTGTTTACAGAGTATGCTCTTGTTATGAATTTTGAACAGTATGTCCTGGTAGGGAGTACCGTGCGGTCGTATCTTTCCTGGCTGAAGGATACCGGGAGGCTGAAGGCGGGGTTTGAACAGAACAGGCTGCTTTTGGAAAAAGCTGCAGATTAAGTTTTAAGTAAAAAATAAAAAGCAGAAATACAGCTGCCGGAAAATGTCCCAGTATCATTCAGGGACATTTTCCGGTAGAATTTCTTATGATTAATTGGGCATGAAGATATATGGTCCCGATATAAACCTTATTCAGAATACTGTCCAGGGCATAATACCCGCATTTACCAAGTTCCAGCCGTTCCTGACGGATTGTGGTCAGGGAAGGAGAGGTATAAGCGGAAATAGGCAGATCATCAAAGCCTACAATGCTGATATCCCCAGGAACATTGCGGCCAAGCTGCTGGCACTGTACAATGGCAGCACTGGCGATCAGGTCATGGCTGCAGATCAATGCAGTCATTCCCATGTCTAAAAGACGGGGCAGATGTTTTTCAATGCAGTGTGTAACATAATAAGAAGTTCCTGCGCAGGAAGGATCAGCCCGAAGGCCGTTTTGCTTCATGGCATGGAAGAAGGCTTTATGCCGCACCTGCATGATATGGGAACCGAAGGAGCTTCCGAGGTAGCCGATTTTTTTATGTCCCAGTTCTTTTAAGTGGGCTACGGCCAGAGCCATTCCTTCATTATTATCAATACCAATGGATGAAACAAAGGGGTTTGTGGGAACATAATTGTCATAGAGAACAGTGGGAGTATGGCTGGTTTCGAAATCCTTCATCCAGGGATCATCCAGGGAAAACCCCAGCACAAGGGCTCCGGTATAGTCTTTCTGGAGCATGAAGACGTCATAGGGGATTTCTTTTTGAAATTTATGGGTAACGGGAACCACGTCCACAAGATAGCCTGACGGCTCAGCCATTTGTCGGAAGCCAATGATGAAATCATAACCGAACTGGTGAGGTTCTTGATATTCGATGTTTTCCGTTAGGATACAAAATTTCCTGGCCTCATTTTTCGGGCGGCGGAGACGAGAATATCCCATTTCTACAGCAGTATCCAGGATGGTTTTTCGTAATGTTTCGCTGATGTCGGGGGCGCCGTTTAAGGCTTTGGATACGGTTCCCTTTGAGACGCCAAGCCTGTCGGCGATGTTCTGTATAGTAGCCATAAAACTGCCTTTCTGAGTTAATCCACAAGAATTTCCGCCAGGCGTATATCTGGCGGGATATAGGTATTATAGCGGAATATCCGGCAGAAATCAATACAGAAACTGCAGTTTATATAAAGAAGAAAAAGAAGAAAACAGAATAGTGATAATGCATAAAAAATGAATTTAAAATTGTGCAAAATGGAGAAAAAAACGGAAAGCGCCTGGATGGATTGACGTTTAAGAAAAAGTGAGGTATATTCAACGTAACGAAACAAAGCGAAACAAAGCTGCATGCCAAAAAACGAAAACATGGAAAAGAGTAATAAATAGTAGGAGGAAATATACATGGAACAGTTATTGGAGCAGAAGCTGCAGGAAAAATTCGGAAAAACCATTGCCCAGGCCAGCAATGAAGAAATTTATACCGCCCTTCTTTGCATTACTAAGGAAAAAATGCAGGGAACCAGGAGAAATGAAGGAAAGAAAAAATTATACTACATTTCTGCAGAATTTCTCATTGGAAAGTTGTTATCTAACAATCTGATCAATCTTGGCCTTTTTGAAGAAACGAAGGAAATTCTGAGCAAACATGGACACTCTATTACAGAGATTGAAGAAATAGAAATCGAGCCCTCTCTTGGGAACGGCGGTCTGGGACGTCTGGCAGCCTGCTTTTTGGATTCTATCGCTACCCTTGGGCTGAATGGGGACGGTGTAGGCTTAAACTACCACGATGGCCTCTTCCGTCAGACTTTTGCAGATAATAAGCAGAAAGAAGTGCCGAATCCATGGATTACAGATACAAGCTGGCTGACTAGGACAGACCGGAGTTTTGAGGTTCCTTTTAAAGATTTTACCTTGACTTCCGTTATGTATGACATTGATGTACCTGGCTACGAAAATGGCTGCAACCGTCTGCATTTGTTCGATGTGGATTCTGTTGACGAGGGAATCATTAAGGACGGCATTGATTTCGATAAAACGGATATTAAAAGAAATCTGACCTTATTTCTTTATCCGGACGACAGCGATGAACAAGGACAGCTCCTGCGTATTTACCAGCAGTATTTTATGGTGAGCAATGCCGCGCAGCTTATTTTAAAAGAAGCGGAAGAAAAAGGCTATGACCTGTATCACCTCCATGAATACGTGGCCGTCCAGATCAATGACACGCATCCTACCATGGTGATACCGGAATTGATTCGCCTCCTTATGGCGAAAGGCTTTAATATGGATACTGCCATTGATGTGGTGAGAAAGACCTGCGCCTATACCAACCATACCATTCTGGCAGAAGCCCTGGAAAAATGGCCTATTCATTATCTGGAAAAAGTGGTTCCCCACCTGCTCCCCATCATCCGTGAGCTGGATGCCCGTGTAAGAAGAGATTATCATGATCCCCGCGTATATATTATAGATGAGCAGGAACGGGTGCATATGGCTCATATTGATATTCATTACGGCTATGCCGTAAACGGAGTGGCGGCCCTTCACACCCAGATCCTTAAGGAGTCCGAACTGAAACCGTTTTACGATATTTATCCGGAAAAATTCAATAATAAGACGAATGGCATCACCTTCCGCAGATGGCTGGTACACTGCAACCAGGAGCTTGCCCAGTACCTTAAAGAACTGATCGGAACGGAATATATAAAAGATGCGGATCAGCTGGAGAAGCTTCTGCAGTACAAGGACGATGCGGACGTTCTTAAGAAATTAAGAGAGATCAAAAAGCATTCCAAGGAAGAACTGAGGGATTATCTGAAGCTCACCCAGAATGTAGAGATTGATCCGGATTCCATTTTTGATATCCAGATTAAGCGCCTTCATGAATATAAAAGACAGCAGATGAACGCACTCTATGCTATTTACAAATATAAAGAAATTAAAAAAGGCAATCTGCCGAAGCGTCCGATTACTATGATTTTCGGCGCGAAGGCTGCCCCAGCTTATGTGATTGCTAAGGATATCATCCATCTGCTTCTTTGCCTTCAGCAGCTGATTGATAACGATCCTGTCGTCAGCAAATATTTAAAGCTGGTTATGGTGGAGAATTACAATGTGACCAAGGCGGAAAAGCTGATCCCGGCCTGCGATATTTCCGAGCAGATATCTCTCGCATCCAAGGAAGCCTCCGGAACGGGAAATATGAAATTTATGCTGAACGGAGCAGTCACACTTGGCACAGAGGACGGAGCGAATGTGGAAATCCATGAGCTGGTGGGCGATGAAAATATTTATATTTTCGGTAAGAAGTCACAGGAAGTAATTCATCTGTACGACACGGCTTCCTATTGCTCCAGAGATATTTATGAAAGCGATCCTCAGATAGAGGAACTGGTGGACTTTATCATAAGTAAGGAGCTGATCCGCATTGGTGATCCGGTAAATCTCGGCCGTCTGTATAAAGAGATCGTGTCCAAGGACTGGTTTATGACCCTTCTGGATCTGAAGGACTATATTGAGACCAAGGAAAAGATGCTTGCCGATTATGAGGATGAGGAGGCATGGACTCAAAAAGCTTTGGTAAATATCGCAAAGGCAGGGTATTTCTCAGCGGACCGCACGATTGCTCAGTATAATAAAGATATCTGGCATTTGTCATAAAGGAACGGAATAACCGCAGCAAGCGAGTCAGAAAGAGGAAAAGATGAAAGAATCAGGAATTTTAATGCCTGTTTCCTCGCTTCCATCGAACACCGGAGTGGGGGAGCTGGGGGCATACACATATGAATTTATAGATTGTCTGGCGGAAAACGGCGTAAAAATATGGCAGATCCTTCCATTAAATCCGGCAGGCTACGGCAATTCTCCCTACCAGCCTTATTCTTCCCTTGCGGGAGATGAGTTGTATATCAGTCTGGATGAACTGTACAGGGAGGGATTTTTAAAGGAGCTGCCGCAGCCTTTCCTGGCAAATGAAAAAAGAGTACAGTATGAGGCTGTGAGAAGGTTTAAAGAAACTTATCTGCGAAAGGCATATGAAGTTTTTTCCCGAAAGCCTGAAGCGGAAAAAAAGAAATGTGAGGAATTCATGGCCCAGCCATGGGTTTATGAATACGGCGTATACCAGTCTCTGAAAAAGAAAAACGGCGGAATATGCTGGAATGAATGGAGCCAGAAAGAACGAAACTGGTGTCAGGAACCCTATCCTTTATCTGCGGATGAGGAAGAGGAAGTAAAATATCATATGTTCCTTCAGTATATTTTCTTTACCCAATGGATGAAAGTGAAGGCAAGGGCAAATCAAAAAGGAATCCGGATCATGGGAGATGTTCCTTTTTATGTAGGGCTTGATTCTGCAGATGTGTGGGGAGGAAAGGACAATTTTCTTCTGGATACGGACGGAAGACCTGTATTTATCGCCGGAGTGCCGCCCGATTATTTCAGTGCCACAGGACAAAGATGGGGAAATCCTATTTATGACTGGGACTATATGAAAAAAACGAAGTATCAGTTTTGGGTAAATCGTATCGGATACAGCCAGAAACTGTTTGACATTGTGCGTATTGATCATTTCCGCGCATTTGATACTTTTTGGAAGATACCGGCATCCTGCCCCACGGCTGTGGAAGGGGAATGGGTGGAGGCCCCTGGATATGAGGTGCTGGACACTTTGCTTGAAGAAATTCCCGGAGCAGAACTGGTGGCGGAGGATTTGGGCCTTTTGCGTCCGGAGGTGCTTACCCTAAAGGATCATTATCATTTTAAAGGGATGAAGGTTCTGCAGTTTGTAATAGACACCAGCGGGAAATATGCCCGGGATATTTTTCGGGATAAGGAAAATATGATCATATATTCCGGCACGCATGACAATGATACCCTTATGGAATGGTACGGAAAGCAAAGCACAGCATCAAAGAGGAAGTTACGCCGGTTTCTGAAAAGGCAGGGGGTAACCGGAGGAACAGTGAAAGACAGGCTGCTGAAATATGTCTGGAAGAGTCCGGCAGAGTATGCCATTGTGCCTATGGCAGATCTTATGGGGCTTGGAAAAGAGGGGCATATTAATACGCCTGGGACAGTTGGCTCCCCTAATTGGGAGTGGAGAATGCCGGATATGAACAGGATGAAAGAGATGCTTAAAAAATATCGAAGATATTTAGGGCATAGAGAATACCTTTAAGGGTATGCCGGGAAAGATGACTGGGATGGTTGTCTTTCCTGGCTTTTTTTGTGGTCTGAAATGTTAAATGTTTGTAAAGGGGGTTGTTTGTGACGTAAGGGGATGAGGTATAATAGGAAATGGGAATGTAAGGTCCGCCGCCGCACTCCCCACTCCCTCACGGCTGGCGTTACAGGGCGGAAGAGCGGAGGGATGAGGGCGGGAGGTTGTGGGCGGAGTGGACAAGGGATGGAAAGTTTTAAGTAGGAAAGGGAAGGGGAATGGAATGAGGAATATAATTGAGATCAGGCATTTGGCGAAGAGTTTTGGGCAGGTGGAGGCGGTCGGGGATTTGAGCTTTCGGGTGAAGGAGGGAGAATTGTTCGCGTTTCTGGGGATTAATGGAGCTGGAAAATCTACGACGATAAATATTATGTGCGGGCAGCTTAAGAAAGATGGAGGAAATATCCTTATCAATGGGATGGATCTGGACAGGGAAGTGCAGAAGATAAAAAGGAAGCTGGGCGTGGTGTTTCAGAATTCCGTACTGGACGGCGCTTTAAATGTCTATGATAATCTGGAGAGCCGGGCGGCCTTGTACGGAATCACAGGAGCGGAATTTAAGAGAAGACTGGAGGCGCTTTCCCGATTGCTGGAATTTAAGGAACTGTTGAAAAGACCGGTAGAGAAGCTTTCAGGAGGACAGAGGAGAAGGATTGATATTGCCAGAGCGCTGCTGCATGAGCCGAAAATTTTGATCCTGGACGAACCTACCACAGGACTGGATCCGCAGACCAGGAAGATACTCTGGAATGTGATCACAAATCTGCGGAAAAATGAAAATATGACGGTGTTTCTGACAACACATTATATGGAAGAGGCAGCGGAGGCGGATTATGTGGTGATCATTGACCGCGGCCGGATATCTGCGGAGGGAACACCGCTTGCATTGAAAAATACATATACAGGAGATTTTATTACTCTTTACGGTGTTGACGAGGAACAAGTAAAAAGTCTGGGCATGGAGTATGAGACCATTCGGGATGCATACCGCGTGTCTGTCCCGCATACTGCGGCGGCAACCAGGATGATCCTGGAGAATCCGGAACTGTTTCAGGATTATGAGATCACAAAGGGAAAGATGGACGATGTGTTCCTGGCAGTGACAGGAAAAAAATTAGCAGGAGATGAAGAAGGGTAAAAGTTACTTGAAAATTGTCCTGTTACTGGTGAACTTGCGGACAGCAATGAGATAAAATTTCTGGAGCTGTCTGGATGATGCGGGAAATGTGTCGGTAAGGAGGAGAAAATGAAAATAGTATTCATTTTGATTAAACGAAATGTAAAGTTGTTTTTTAAGGATAAAGGAATGTTTTTTACTTCTTTGATAACGCCTGCTATCCTGCTGGTTTTGTATGCTGCTTTCCTGGGGAATATTTACCGGGATAATTTTACTGCGGCATTGCCGGAGAGTTTCTCTGTTTCCAGCGGGATCGTAGAGGGACTGGTGGGTTCCCAGCTGATCTCATCTATCCTTTCTGTGTCTTGTGTGACAGTGGCATTCTGTTCTAATTTTTTAATGGTGCAGGATAAAGCCAATGGTACAATCAGGGATTTTAGGATTTCGCCGGTAAAGTCCGGGGTATTGTCCATAGGGTATTATGCGGCTACCTTGTTTTCCACTCTTATCATCTGTTTTGCCGCTACGGGGATCTGCCTTGGGTATGTGGCTTTCGCCGGGTGGTATTTATCCGGACAAGATGTATTCCTTTTATTTTTGGACGTGATGCTTTTAGCGTTTTTTGGAGTGGCGTTATCCTCCCTGATCAATTTCTTTTTATCTACACAGGGGCAGATTTCAGCGGCAGGGACGATCATCAGTGCTGGCTATGGCTTTATCTGCGGAGCGTATATGCCGATCTCTTCATTTGGGGAGGGACTTAAAAACACGCTTTCTTTTCTTCCGGGAACTTATGGAACCTCTTTGATCCGGAATCATACTATGCGGGGAGTGTTCACAGAAATTCAGGAGCAGGGAGCTCCAAAGAGGGTGATTGAAGAGCTTGGAAATGCCCTGGACTGCAACATTTATTTCTTTGATCATAAGGTAAAGATTCCGGAAATGTACGGAATCCTTGTGGCGGCTGTCGCAATCTTGCTGGTGGTGTATATTTTACTCAACGCCTTGAAAAAAGAAAAATAAAAAAGTTTGAATAACTTAAGAATATGCAGCCGAAAAACATAAAACTTGACAGAACCGCCTTTTTTAGATAGAATCAATTTTAACGCCGGATGCAGGCGGAATGCGTAAGAGAAAACGCGAAAGAGAATGATGCTGCCGGGATATCCGCTCCCTTGCTATAAGGGATTTTGGGATATTCCGGTATTTTTTTAAAGATTGATGCAGGCGGAGGGGACAGGACCTGCATCATATACTGTAAAGATAAGATTGGAAGTAAACTTCCCAATCTACCATTATTAACGCAGCCAGTGCGTCAGAAAGAGAAAAAAATGATTTAAGAAAGGTATGGGGAAGACAGTGATCTATAATAATATTCTTGAAGCAATGGGGAATACACCGCTGATACGTCTGGGGCGTATGGCGGAGGAAGACAGCGCACAGATTCTTGTGAAATTTGAAGGCCTCAATGTGGGCGGATCTATTAAGACCAGGACCGCTTACAACATGATCCGTGACGCAGAAGAAAAAGGCCTGATCAAAAAGGATACCATCATCGTAGAGCCTACAAGCGGAAACCAGGGGATCGGCCTGGCGCTTGTAGGCGCAGTCCGCGGATATAAGACAAAGATCGTCATGCCGGATTCCGTCAGTGAGGAGCGCAGAAAGCTGATGAAGCATTATGGGGCAGAGGTGATTTTGATCCATGATGCGGGGAATATCGGTGCCTGCATTGAAGAGTGTCTAAATACAGCTCTTAGGATGGCCAAGGAAGACCCCAGGGTATTTGTTCCCCAGCAGTTCGAAAACCCGGCCAATCCTGCTGTACACCGCTGTGAGACAGCAAAAGAGATCTTAAGGCAGGCGGGGTGCCGGATCGATGGTTTTTGCTCCGGCATTGGAACCGGTGGGACGATAACCGGTATCGGCGAGGTGCTGAAAGAAAACAATCCTGATATGGAGATCTGGGCAGTAGAACCAGAGCATGCGGCAATCCTTTCCGGAGGCTCCATCGGCACACATCTGCAGATGGGGATCGGTGACGGACTGATCCCGGCTATTTTGAATACAGAAATCTATGATGATATTTGTATTGTGACGGATGAGGAGGCAATACGGACTTCCCGTGAGCTGGCGTCCAGGGAGGGGATCATGTGCGGCATTTCTTCAGGAACGAACGTAGCGGCAGCATTAAAGCTGGCGAAAAAACTGGGAAAAGGAAAAACGGTGGTAACCATTCTTCCGGACACTGCGGAGCGGTATTTTTCCACTCCTTTATTTGACGAGTAAGAATATGAGGCCCTGCAGTGCACAGACTACTATTGGCCTCCGGAAGGATGCTATAAGCAGCAGAAAAAGTAAAAACAAGGAGAGATCATATGAAAAAATCCTGGGAAGAGAATATTCGGAAGGTGGTGCCCTATACGCCGGGAGAGCAGCCAGACCAGCCGGATATGATAAAACTGAACACTAATGAAAACCCTTATCCGCCGTCTCCCAAGGTGGAGGAGGCCTTAAAAAATTTAGATACGGACACAATGCGGCTTTATCCGGATCCCACATCCAAAGAACTGGTAAGGGCGATTGCCGGTGTTTATGGACTGAATGAGGAGCAGGTTTTTGTGGGAGTAGGTTCTGACGATGTATTAGCCATGAGTTTTTTGACCTTTTTTAATTCGCAGAAGCCGATTCTTTTTCCTGATGTTACCTATTCCTTTTATGACGTATGGGCAGAGCTTTTTAGGATACCTTATACGCGCCCTGCTCTGGACGAAAATTTTTGTATTAAAAAAGAAGACTATTTTCAGGAAAACGGAGGCATAGTCTTTCCGAATCCTAATGCGCCTACTGGGATTGCGCTTCCTGTGGCGGATATTGAAGAAATCGTAAAAAGAAATAAGGATGTTGTGGTGATCGTAGACGAGGCATACGTGGATTTTGGAGCGGAGTCGGCCCTTCCCTTGATAGAAAAATACGAGAATCTTCTGGTTGTCCAGACTTTTTCCAAGTCTAGATCCATGGCAGGCATGAGGATTGGCTTTGCCTGCGGAAATCCTGTGCTGATCAAATACTTAAATGATGTGAAATATTCCTTTAATTCCTATACTATGGACCGGACAGCCATTAAGGCCGGAGCTGCCTCTGTAAAGGATGAAGAATATTTTAAGGCTGCCTGCCGCAGGATCATAGATACTAGAGAATGGGCGAAAAGCGAGCTTGAGGAGCTGGGCTTTTCCTTTACGGATTCTAAAGCCAATTTTATCTTTGCGTCCCATAAAACATGCCCGGCAGAAGAATTGTACCGCGTCCTTAGAGAGGCGCATATTTATGTCCGATATTTTCCGGGAGAAAGAACGGGAAATTATTTAAGGATCACAGTCGGGACCAGAGAAGAAATGGAAAAATTCTTTGCCTTTTTAAAAGAATATCTTCAGAATCGCTGAACAAGATCCACCAGACAAAAAAAGAACGGCAGCCGGCAGGCCGTTCTTTTTAAGTGGATTTACCTTTAAATATTGTAAATATATCTTGCAAAAACTGGAAAAGAATGTATATAATAAACCTATAGCTTGCATCTGTTTTTACAGGCAAGACAAGTGATCGCATCAGCTTTCTTACCAGGCTGGTGTCCGTGTCGATTCCGACAGAGTATCCCGTTAATAGTCAAAAACCCCGCAGCAGAATACGGGGCATCAAATTTGTAGCGCAGCAGAGCTGCGGGGTATTTGATCTCCGCTTTGCTCCGGTCGGTGCTAAACATGTGCCGCTGGCACATAGCGCCCCTCGCGGCAGTCGCAAAATGGACATGTAAGCATGTCCGCTTGGCGCGTTGCTCGCGGGAATAAAATTGAAGACAGAGGAAATATTATGAGAGAAAAGTATGAATCCTTGTCCTTGGCAACGTTAAAAGATCTGGCAAAGGCAAGAGGACTAAAAGGCATTTCCACACTCAGGAAGCCGGATTTGATCGAGCGCATGCTCCAGGAAGACGAAAAAGAAAATTCTCAGAAAGAAGAAGCTGAAATAAAAGAAGAAACCCACGAAATAAAAGAAAAAAACCACGAAATAAAAGAAGATGCCAAGGAAATAAAAGAGACAAAGGATCTTAAGGAATCCAAGCCGGTTCATTCATCCAATAACGGCAATAATGGATACAATAATAAAACGGAAGATCCTAAGAAAAACAATTCTTACCGTATTCCGGCGGAAACGGTTCAGCTTGACAGTGGGGAAAAGGCTAATGGCATTCTAGAAGTCCTTCCGGACGGATATGGATTTATCCGCTGTGAAAATTACCTTCCGGGAGAAAATGACATCTACGTGTCCCCATCTCAGATAAGGAGATTTAACCTGAAGACAGGGGACATCATTCAAGGAAACATTCGTATTAAAACCCAGGGAGAAAAATTCAGCGCCCTGCTTTATGTAACTTCCATCAATGGTTTTCACCCAAGCGAAGGACAGAGAAGATATAATTTCGAAGATATGACGCCCATCTTTCCTAACCAGCGTCTGGTAATGGAACGGCCGGGAGGGACTATGGCTATGCGGATCGTGGATCTGATCAGTCCCATCGGCAAGGGCCAGAGAGGCATGATCGTATCCCCGCCCAAGGCAGGAAAGACTACGCTGTTAAAAGACATAGCCAAATCTATTCTCTATAACAACCCTGATATGCATTTGATCATCCTGCTGATCGATGAACGTCCGGAAGAGGTGACAGATATCCGTGAGGCTATCCAGGGGCCTAATGTAGAAGTGATCTATTCTACCTTTGATGAACTGCCCGAGCATCATAAGCGTGTGTCGGAGATGGTGGTGGAGCGGGCTCGCCGTCTGGTCGAGCACAGGAAAGACGTGACCATCCTTCTGGATTCCATTACAAGACTTGCCAGAGCCTATAATCTGGTTATCCCCCCAAGCGGAAGGACTCTCTCCGGCGGTCTTGATCCGGCAGCCCTCCATATGCCCAAGCGATTCTTCGGAGCAGCCCGTAACATGCGGGAGGGCGGCAGTCTGACCATTCTTGCCACAGCCCTGGTAGATACCGGCAGCAAGATGGACGATGTGATCTACGAGGAATTTAAAGGAACCGGAAATATGGAACTTATCCTTGACCGGAAGCTTCAGGAGAAGAGGGTATTCCCGGCTATTGACATTCAGAAGTCAGGAACCCGCCGCGAAGATCTCCTTTTGACCCCGGACGAGCAGGAAGTGATCTATAATATGCGTAAGGCTTTAAACAGTCTGAAAGCAGACGAAGCCGTAGAGCAGATCCTGAACATGTTCTCCAGAACGAAATCCAATGCGGAATTCGTTCATATGGCGAAAAAACAGAAATTTTTATAAACAGCTTGCATTTGCGTAAGGGGTGTGCTATAATCAGTAAGCTGTTTAATAATGAATTCGTCAAAGAAATGCGAATAGAAAATAGAAGAAATACAGAGAGGTGAATAACATGAGAGAAGGAATCCATCCGAACTACTACCAGGCTACTGTAACCTGCAACTGCGGAAACACATTCGTTACAGGCTCTACCAAGCAGGACATCCATGTAGAAATCTGCTCTAAGTGCCATCCATTCTATACTGGCCAGCAGAAGGCTGCACAGGCTCGCGGACGTATTGATAAGTTCAACAGAAAATACGGCTTAAACAAATAATCATACAAATATTGCGCGATGAGAACAGGTTGAGGTTGGTAAATCTCAACCTTTCTTTGGATTTAGGAGAAAGATATGAAGTCATCAAACATTGGCGGCCAGGCGGTTATGGAAGGAATCATGATGCGTCATAAGGATAAATATGCCACTGCCGTGCGCCGGCCGGATAAAGAGATAGAAGTAAAAGTAGAGGATTATAAATGCATTTTTGGGAAATCCCAATTCTGGAAAAAACCTATTATCAGAGGAGTGGTAAGCTTTGTAGATTCTCTGGTGGTGGGAACCAAATGTCTTATGTATTCTGCTGAGATCGCAGGAGATGAGGAAGACGAAGAGGAAGAGCAGAAAAAAGCCCATTTAACAGAGGAAGAGCGGGCTGCTCAGAAGGAAAAGGAAGATAAGCAGTTTAAATGGCTTTTGTATATCACAGTGGCCATATCCATTGTGGTATCGGTAGCTGCATTTATGCTCCTTCCTTACGCCCTTGCAAGTCTGCTTCAAAAGGCAGGGGCGTCAGAGTTTCTTATTACCATAGCGGAAGCCTTTGTAAAACTGTTTTTATTTATGGGATATATGATTTTGATCTCCAGGATGAAAGACATCCAGCGTACCTTTATGTACCATGGGGCAGAGCATAAATGCATTAACTGCGTGGAACACGGCATGCCTCTTACCGTAGAAAATGTGATGGCAAGTTCCCGCCAGCATAAACGCTGCGGGACCAGCTTTTTATTTCTCGTTATGATTGTGAGTATATTTTTGCATTTTATTTTTGTTCTGGTGCCGGTATTCTGGGTGAGACTTTTAGGAAGACTTTTGATGGTGCCTGTGGTAGCAGGAATTTCTTTTGAGATAATCCAGTGGGCAGGCCGGACGGACAGCAAAGTAGCCAGTGTGCTGAGCAAGCCAGGTCTTGCCATGCAAAAGCTTACCACGAAAGAACCCACTCCCGATATGGTGGAGGTCGCCATTAAAGCGGTGGAAGCAGTATTTGACTGGAAAACCTATCTTCGGGAAGAATTCCAGGTTGAGGTAGATACAGATGAAAACCCTTGAGGCTCTGTTAAAAGAAGGAACAAAGGTCCTGGAGAATGCCGGGATCAAGGAGGCCGGGCTGGATGCCTGGCTCCTTCTGGAATACTTGACAGGAAAAAACAGGGCTTATTATTATGCCCATTCAGATGAACAGACAGATATAGAAACGGAAGAAAACTATAAAAAGCTCTGTCGGGAGCGGGCAAAGCATATACCCTTGCAGCATTTGACCGGACAGGCTTTTTTTATGGGGTATGAATTTTATGTAAATGACAAGGTACTGATCCCCAGGCAGGATACGGAGATCCTGGCAGAGGAAGGGCTGCGTGTGATAAAGGATGTCCCAAAGCCTTCCATCCTGGACATGTGCACTGGATCCGGCTGTATCCTTTTAAGTCTTTTGGCAAAGAGAGAGGACGCTATAGGAGTAGGGGCAGATATTTCCGGAGAAGCTCTGGCTGTGGCGGAAGAGAACGCGAAAAGGCTTTCTTTGGAAGACCGGGCAATATTTGTAGAAAGTGATACATTTTCGGGGGAGTATTTTCAGGAAAAATATGGAAATCCCATACGAAAATATGATATCCTTATCTCGAATCCGCCGTACATCCCAAGGATGGAGATCCAGGGGCTGATGGAGGAAGTCCGCCTTTACGATCCCCAAATGGCCCTTGACGGAGGAATGGATGGATTGTATTTTTACCGCAGGATTACAAAACAGGCCGGACGCTACCTGAAGCCGGGAGGATGGCTCTTATATGAAATTGGCTGCAGCCAGGGAGCACAGGTGTCTGAACTGGTGAAACAAGCAGGCTTTTTAAATGTAGAAGTGAAAAAGGATCTGTCTGGTCTTGACCGGGTGGTCCTTGGTCAAAAAACATAGAGAATATAAGAACAGCAGGAGGATACCCATGTTTGATAAATTGGAAGATTTACTGGTCCGCTTTGATGAGATTTTAAATGAGCTGGGGGAGCCGGGCGTTACGGATAATCAGGAACGTTTTCAAAAATTGATGAAGGAACAAAGCGAACTTTTGCCCATTGTGGAAACATATAAGGAATATAAGAAAAATAAAGAAACCATAGAGGACAGCCTTTCCATGCTGGAAGAAGAAAAGGATGAAGAAATGCGGGAAATGCTGAAAGAAGAGCTGTCTGAATCGAGGAAACGGGTGGAAGAGCTGGAACATGAACTGAAGATCCTTTTATTGCCCAAGGATCCTAATGACAGCAAAAACGTAATCGTGGAAATCCGCGCAGGAGCAGGCGGAGATGAGGCAGCCCTTTTCGCAGCCGAGATTTACCGCATGTATGTAAAATATGCAGAGTCCCTTCACTGGAAAACGGAAATGCTCAGCTTAAATGAAAACGGGATCGGAGGATTTAAGGAAGTGACCTTCATGATCCAGGGAAACGGAGCTTATTCCCGATTGAAATACGAAAGCGGTGTCCATCGTGTACAGAGGGTTCCGGAGACGGAGTCCGGAGGAAGAATCCATACTTCCACATGCACGGTGGCGATTATGCCAGAAGCGGAGGAGATCGATTTCCATCTGGATTTAAATGACTGTAAATTTGATGTGTTCCGGGCCTCCGGAAACGGAGGGCAGTGTGTAAACACCACGGACTCCGCCGTCCGCCTGACCCACATTCCTACAGGGATCGTGATCTCCTGTCAGGACGAAAAATCCCAGCTGAAAAATAAGGAAAAAGCATTAAAGGTACTTCGCTCCCGTCTGTATGAGATGGAACTGGCCAAGCAGCACGATGCAGAGGCGCAGGCAAGGAGAAGTCAGATCGGTACTGGTGACCGGTCAGAGAAGATAAGAACCTATAATTTTCCTCAGGGCCGTGTGACAGACCACAGGATCAAGCTTACGCTCCATCGGCTGGACAGCGTATTAAACGGGGATCTTTCAGAGATCATTGACAGCCTGATCGCTGCGGACCAGGCTGCCAAACTTGGAAAACTGCAGGAGGAAGGATAAAAAGGCGGATTTGGGCATATAAGTAAGATTGGAGGAGAAACAGATGAAAAAGACGGCGCTGGTAATCATGGCGGCCGGGATAGGGAGCCGCTTTGGCAAAGGGATCAAGCAGCTTGCCCCGGTTGGGCCGAACGGGGAGATCATCATGGAATATTCCATTTATGATGCGCTGGAAGCCGGATTTAATAAGGTGGTATTTATCATCCGAAAGGATATCGAAGAAGAATTTCATCGGATCATCGGGAAGAAAATCGCGGCGGTTAGTGAGGTAGAATATGTGTTCCAGGATCTTGACGACCTGCCAAAAGGGTATGAAAAACCTGCCGGACGTACTAAGCCGTGGGGAACCGGGCATGCGGTCCTTTCTGCCAAGAGGGTGCTTTCAGAGCCCTTTGCCGTAATCAACGCAGACGATTATTATGGCAAAGAGGCTTATGTAAAAGTACATGATTATCTGATACAGGAGCAGGAAGAGGATGGAAGGCTGCACATCTGCATGGCAGGCTTCCGCCTGGGAAATACTTTAAGCGACAATGGAGCAGTGACGCGGGGAATCTGCCGTATAGAGGACGGAAGACTCTCCGGCGTTACAGAGACGCATAATATTTATAAATCCCCTTCCGGCGCCCAGGCGCAGCTGGAGGACGGGTCATTTAAAGAGCTGGATATAAAGAGCCTTGTTTCCATGAATATGTGGGGACTTACGCCGGCTTTTATGGAAATCCTGGAAAAAGGATTCGAAGAATTTCTCCTGAATATGGAAAAAGATGAGCTTAAGAAGGAGTATTTGCTCCCGGAGCTTATAGACAGCCTTTTAAGATCTGGCAGAGCCTGTGTGGAGGTACTGGAAACGAAGGATACCTGGTTTGGGGTGACGTATCAGGAGGACAAGGCAGCCGTTGCCGCAGCTTTTGGGGACCTGATCCAAAGAGGGGTTTACCCCAAAAACCTTTATGAACAAGCATGATTCAGCTTATTGCGGGCATTATGGGTTAGGAACAGGAGCAAGAATAATGTGACAAACCTCCGCTGGTATGGTATGATGAACCTATCACTGTGTGTCAGTGCACTAGTAGCTAAAGATTTCTATGATTTTCATGAAACAGTGAGGAGAGTATTATGGGAAAGTATTTTGGAACAGACGGCTTCCGGGGAGAAGCAAATGTAAAATTAACTGTTGACCATGCGTTTAAGGTAGGCCGCTATGTAGGATGGTATTATGGAAGGGATCATAAGGCGAAGATCGTGATCGGAAAAGATACCAGAAGAAGCAGCTATATGTTTGAATATGCCCTTGTGGCAGGACTTACCGCATCCGGAGCAGATGCCTATCTTCTTCATGTTACTACTACGCCAAGCGTATCCTATGCAGTACGTACGGAGGATTTTGACTGCGGCATTATGATTTCCGCAAGCCATAATCCATTCTATGACAATGGAATCAAGCTGTTAAATGGAAACGGACAGAAGATAGAGGCGGCTATTGAAGAAAGAATCGAAGCTTATCTGGACGGGGAGATTGAAGAACTTCCTCTTGCTACGAAAGAGGATATCGGACGCACCGTGGACTTTGCATCCGGACGAAACCGCTATATTGGTTATCTGATCTCTATTCCCTGCCGCGATTTTAAAAATATTAAAGTCGGATTGGACTGCGCCAACGGAAGCTCTTCTGCAATTGCCAAGAGTGTGTTTGACGCGCTCCGTGCCAAGACCTATGTAATCAATAACAACCCGGACGGCACGAATATCAATACGAACTGCGGATCTACTCATATTGAGATCCTCCAGAGATATGTGGTGGAAAACGGACTGGATGTTGGCTTTGCCTACGATGGGGATGCAGACCGCTGTATCGCAGTAGATCATATGGGAAATATCATTGACGGCGATAAGATCATGTATGTCTGCGGAAAATATTTAAAAGAACAGGGCAGATTAAATGGAAATACCGTTGTCACCACAGTAATGTCTAATCTGGGACTGTATAAGGCCCTTGAGAGAGAAGGGATGCGTTATGAGCAGACGGCTGTGGGAGATAAATACGTGGCGGAAAATATGCTGGAAAACAATTACAGCATTGGCGGCGAGCAGTCAGGTCATATCATCTTCAGCCGTTACGCAGCTACAGGAGACGGCATCCTTACTTCGCTTTTGGTGATGGAGGCCTGTGTGGAGAAAAAAGCCACACTCTGTGACCTGGCAAAGGAAATGAGGGTATATCCCCAGCTCTTGAGAAATGTGCGCGTGGCGGATAAAAAGGCTGCCCAGGAGAACCCCAGAGTGAGGGAGGCTGTACAGAAGGTGGCAGACGCCCTGGGAGAGGACGGACGCATCCTTGTACGGGAAAGCGGAACAGAGCCTGTGATCCGTGTAATGGTAGAGGCAGGCACGGATGAGCTTTGCCATAAACATGTAGACAGTGTAGTAAAAGTAATCGAGTCCGAAGGACTGGCAGTGGAATAAAGGAATTACATGAAGAAAAAAAAAGCAGCATGGATACTGGCGGTCAGCATGGGGCTTACCCTGCTTATCGGCTGCCAGGGAGAAGAACAGAATATATATGAGCAGGCAGGAACAGATTTGGAGGCGGGCAGCTATGAAGCTGCCCTGTCCGGCTATGAAGCCTCTATAGCAAACGAAGTGAAACTTCCCCAGTCTTACCGGGGAGCAGGGATTGCTAATCTTCGTATGGGTAATTATGAGGCTGCCATTGAAAATTTTACCAATGCTCTGAACTGCGATAGGGTAAGCAAGTCACTTGGAAAGGATATCCTGTCTTACCGCATTACCGCGGAAATAAAAGCGGAGTTATATGAAGAGGCTATGGCAGACTGCCAGACCATGGCTTCGGACTATTCCATGGATGCGGACAGCTATTTTCTTGCAGGTACCGTTGCCCTTGCCATGGACTCCTACGATGAGGCAATGGCCGATTTTGACGCGGCTTATGTGGATGAACCTACCTATGACATGGCCATCCAGATTTATCAGGCCTATGTGGAAAGAGATATGGAGGCGGACGGCACCCGCTATCTAGAAGCTGCCTTGGAGACGGAACCGGAGAACGCAGAGGATTACTGCAGCCGGGGCCGGGTTTACTATTATATGCAGGATTATTCCAATGCTCAAAAGGAACTGATAGAGGCAGTAAACAGTGAGAGTACAGAAGCCCTGCTTCTTTTGGGCAAGGTGTATCTTGCCTCAGAGGATATCTCGAATGCAAGGGCTATGTATCAGGAATATGCAGCGGCAGAAGGAGAGTCAGCCGGAGGTTATAATGGGCTGGCGCTTTGTGACATTGCAGAGGGAAATTACTCTTCTGCGCTTACCAATATTTCCACAGGTCTGCCCTTGGCGGATCAGGAGGAAATGCAGGAGCTTTTATTCAATGAGATCGTAGCTTATGAGAGTCTGCTGGATTTTTCCACGGCGCGGCAGAAAGTGATAGAGTATCTGGCGCTTTATCCTGACGATGAGGCAGCGCAGAAGGAACTTGTCTTTTTGAATTCAAGGACAGGAAATACCTCAGATTCTGAAAACTCATCGGAGGAAAATACACAGGAATCTGTTCCTCAGGAAACAGAAGAGACCTCTCAGTAAACGGCGCAGTCAAAAACCCCGCAGCAAGCTACGGGGCATTTGACCCTCGCGGCAGTCGCCAAATGGGCACATAAGCATGTCCGCTTGGCTCGTTGCTCGCGGGAATAAAAGGAGCATATATGGAATATTTCGAGAAAGTAGAAGAGCGGGTAGTCTTAGTGGGAGTTCAGACAGGAGATGAGAATATCCACGAGTCCCTGGATGAGCTGGAGGAACTGGCGCAGACTGCCGGAGCGCAGACTGTGGGAAAGATCATCCAGAACCGGGAGGCTATACATCCCGGAACCTATATTGGAAAAGGAAAAATTGAAGAAGTAAGAAGCCTTGTGCTTGCCGCAGATGCCACAGGAATAATCTGTGATGACGAACTGTCCCCGGCACAGCTGAATAACTTGGAGCGGGAGCTGGACTGCAAGGTTATGGACCGTACACTTTTGATCTTGGATATTTTTGCAGGACGGGCAGTGACCAGCGAGGGAAAGATACAGGTAGAACTGGCTCAGCTGCGGTACCGGGCGGCCCGGCTGGTAGGGCTTAGGGAATCGCTTTCCCGTCTGGGCGGAGGGATTGGCACCAGAGGCCCTGGTGAAAAGAAGCTTGAGACGGACCGCAGGCTGATCCGTACAAGGATTTCCGCCTTAAAAGCGGATCTGTCACAGGTGGAAAAACACAGGGAGCTTCTTCGCTTGGGAAGGGACAGAGGAAAAGTAAAGACCGCGGCTATTGTAGGCTATACGAACGCCGGAAAATCCACTCTTTTAAATACCCTTACGGGAGCGTCTGTCTTATCTGAGGACAAGCTTTTTGCTACTCTTGATCCTACCACAAGGGCACTTACCTTAAAGGACGGGCAGCAGATCCTTCTCACAGATACGGTTGGCTTTATTCGAAAATTGCCTCATCATTTGGTGGAAGCTTTTAAGAGTACCCTAGAGGAAGCAAAATACGCAGATTATATTCTCCATGTGGTGGATGTGTCTAATCCGCAGGCGGAAATGCAGATGCACATTGTATATGAGACATTAAGGGAGCTTAAAGTAGAAGGAAAAAAGATCATCACCTTGCTGAATAAACAGGATATTGCTCAAGGAGAAACCCTCCGGGATTTCCGGGCGGACTATACGCTTAAAATTTCAGCGAAAACAGGAGAAGGCCTGGATGAGCTTTTAGACCTTTTGGAGAAGATCCTGGCTGAGGAGCAGATTTATATTGAAAGGTTGTTTCCCTATGAAGAAGCAGGAAAAATCCAGTTGATCCGGAAATACGGACAGCTTTTGTCTGAGGAATATACAGAGAACGGGATTGCGGTGAAGGGCCGTGTTCCGATGGAAATTTATGGAAATGTATGTTGAATAAAATAAGAGAAAACACTATATTTTGTGCCTTTTTACTTATGAGCACTAGATATAGTGTTTTTTGTATTGACGTACCTGGAAGAGTTTGCTACAATATTCTTGCATGCGATTTTCGTGTGAAAGGAAATATATTTTTGACAAGTAGGAGGAGGCAGTAAGCAGAATGTTTCAGGTAGTAAAACGTGACGGGGAAATTGATGAATTTAAAATGGGAAAAATTACATCTGCGATCAATAAAGCTTTTGTTGCCAAGGATAAAGTATACAGTCAGGACATGATCGATCTTTTGGGGCTTCGTGTTACTTCCGATTTTCAAAATAAGATTTCGGACAATAAGATTACTGTGGAGGATATTCAGGACAGCGTGGAAAACGTCCTGATCCAGGCGGGCTATGCAGATGTAGCCAAGGCATATATTCTCTACCGTAAGCAGAGAGAAAAAGTCCGTAATATGAAATCCACCATCCTGGATTACAAGGAGATCGTAAACAGCTACGTGAAGGTGGAAGACTGGAGGGTAAAAGAAAATTCTACAGTAACCTACTCCGTAGGAGGTCTGATCTTAAGTAATTCCGGAGCAGTAACGGCTAACTATTGGCTTTCTGAGATTTATGATAATGAGATTGCGGAGGCCCACAGGAATGCGGATATCCACATCCACGATCTTTCCATGCTCACAGGCTATTGTGCGGGATGGTCGTTAAAACAGCTGATCCAGGAGGGACTTGGAGGGATAGAAGGAAAGATCACCTCTTCCCCGGCCAGACACTTAAGTGTGCTGTGCAACCAGATGGTGAACTTCCTGGGCATCATGCAGAATGAGTGGGCAGGGGCGCAAGCTTTTTCTTCCTTTGACACTTATCTGGCGCCTTTTGTGAAGGCGGACAACCTCTCTTATCCAGAGGTAAAAAAATGCATAGAATCTTTTATTTACGGAGTAAACACTCCCAGTCGCTGGGGAACGCAGGCGCCTTTTTCAAACATCACGCTTGACTGGACCGTTCCTGAGGATCTCGCGGAGCTTCCGGCTATTGTGGGCGGCAGGGAAATGGATTTTAAATATAAAGATTGTAAAAAAGAGATGGATATGGTGAACAAGGCGTTTATCGAGACTATGATCGAGGGTGACGCCCACGGAAGAGGATTTCAGTATCCAATCCCCACTTATTCTATTACAAAAGACTTCGACTGGTCAGACACAGAGAATAACCGCCTCCTTTTCGAAATGACTGCGAAATACGGAACCCCGTATTTTTCCAATTACATTAACAGTGATATGAAACCCAGCGACATCCGCAGCATGTGCTGCCGCCTCCGCCTGGACCTGCGGGAACTGCGGAAAAAGAGCGGCGGTTTCTTCGGCTCCGGGGAAAGCACAGGCTCTGTAGGGGTTGTCACCATCAATATGCCAAGGATCGCCTACCTTTCCAAGACACCAGAGGAATTTTACCATCGTCTGGATCATATGATGGATATAGCGGCCCGTTCCCTTCACATTAAGAGGGAGATCATTACCAAGCTTTTGGATGAGGGATTGTATCCCTACACCAAGAGATATCTCGGCAGCTTTGACAATCATTTTTCTACAATAGGGCTTGTGGGAATGAATGAAGCGGGCTTAAACGCCAAATGGATTGGCCATGACATGACGGATGTGCGCACCCAGAAGTTTACCAAAGAAGTGCTGGAGCATATGCGCAGCCGCCTTTCTGATTACCAGGAAGAGTATGTAGGGGAGCTGTTTAACTTAGAGGCAACTCCCGCGGAATCTACAGCCTATCGTCTTGCCAAGCATGACAGAAAACGCTGGCCGGATATCCGCACGGCAGGAAGCAAGGGAGACGTTCCCTATTATACAAACAGTTCCCATCTGCCTGTGGAATTTACTTCAGATATTTTTGATGCCTTGGATATTCAGGACGAGCTGCAGACTCTTTATACATCAGGAACCGTATTCCACGGCTTTCTGGGAGAGAAGCTTCCGGACTGGAAGGCAGCAGCTTCCCTTGTGCGCAAGATCGCGGAGAACTACCGCCTGCCTTATTATACCATTTCCCCCACTTATTCCGTGTGCCAGGAGCATGGCTATTTAAGCGGCGAACACTTTACCTGTCCCAAATGCGGAAAGAAGGCGGAAGTATACAGCCGCATTACCGGCTATTACCGTCCGGTGCAAAACTGGAATGACGGAAAGGCGCAGGAGTACAAAAACCGTACCCTTTATGATATCACTCATTCGACCTTGAAAAAAGTCCACGCAAGCGTGGTGACCATGAAGGAGGATGAAGTGGAGGTAAAGCCTGTGGAAACTCACAGATATCTTTTTACTACCAGCACCTGTCCTAACTGCCGTATTGCGAAAAAGATGCTGGAAGGAGAAGAACTTGAAGTGATCGATGCGGAAAAAAATCCGGAGATGGCGCGCCGCTTCGGCATCATGCAGGCCCCCACTTTAGTGATCACGGATGGGGAACATCTGAAAAAATATGTGAACGCTTCCAATATCCAGAGATATGTAGACGAGGAATTATGATCTGTGACGGGCGATCTGGCCTTTAAATATCCGCTTGACAGTGTGCTTTGCGGGGCTGGATCGCCTGCTGCTTCTATTAGCCAGCCGACTGGCAGCAATTGCCAGAGATAGGCTTGTCGGACGAAAGAATTTTCTAAGGAAAAAGAAATATTTCGAAAATTAACAATTATCTTGACAAACGTGCATAAATTATGATATAAATAATTCATTCTAGTAAACCGTTGAAGAAGAGTAAGTACCTTTTAGGAATCTGGTTCCAGAGAGCTGCGGATGGTGGAAGGCAGTATCAGTGATAAGAGGGAATGGGCTTCTAAGGGCGAGCTGAATTGATCCTAGTAGGCAAGCCGGAGAACAGACTCCGTTATCAAAGAGCGCATATGTCAGTATGCAATGAGTGGGTATGCAGATACCAAGCCGGGTGGCACCGCAGGAGTTTTACTCTTGTCCCTGCAGAGTTTGTAGTTGTGGGAGACGAGGGTATTTTTTTATGCCTTACTATCCTTGGGAGTTTTCATGAAAAAGGTTCCCTTTGTCTTCCACCCAGAATTGAATGAAAGAGAGGAGAAAAAACATGGCAGAAACAAAGAAAATCCCTTATAAAATTTATCTGGAAGAGCAGGAAATGCCTACAGCATGGTATAATGTCCGTGCAGATATGAAAGAAAAGCCAGCGCCCCTTTTAAACCCCGCAACCTTAAAGCCCATGACGGCAGAAGAACTGGGCGGAGTTTTCTGTGAGGAACTGGTGAAGCAGGAACTGGATGATGATACCGCCTACATTGAAATCCCGGAGGAAATCAGAAACTTTTATAAAATGTACCGCCCTTCTCCATTGGTGCGTGCATACTGTCTGGAAGAAAAGCTTCAGACTCCGGCGAAGATTTACTATAAATTTGAGGGTAACAATACCAGCGGAAGCCATAAATTAAATTCCGCCATTGCCCAGGCTTATTACGCAAAGAAGCAGGGACTGAAGGGAGTGACCACAGAGACAGGGGCAGGACAGTGGGGGACCGCTCTTTCCATGGCTTGCGCTTACTTGAATCTGGACTGCCAGGTATACATGGTAAAGTGCTCCTATGAACAAAAACCTTTCCGGAGAGAGGTAATGCGTACCTATGGCGCGAAAGTAACACCCTCTCCTTCTGATACCACAGAAGTAGGAAGAAAGATCCTAGCAGAGCATCCGGGAACCACAGGAAGCCTTGGCTGCGCGATTTCTGAGGCAGTGGAATGTGCAACCAAGCAGGAGGGTTACCGTTACGTTCTGGGAAGCGTGCTGAATCAGGTGCTTCTCCACCAGTCTATTATTGGCCTGGAGACAAAGGCTGCATTAGACAAATATGGGATCAAGGCAGACATGATCATTGGCTGTGCAGGAGGAGGATCTAATCTTGGAGGACTGATCTCTCCGTTTATGGGCGAAAAGCTCCGGGGAGAACGGGATTACCAGTTCATTGCCGTAGAACCGGCATCCTGCCCAAGCCTTACCAGAGGAAAATACGTTTATGATTTTTGTGATACGGGTATGGTTACGCCTCTGGCAAAAATGTACACCCTGGGAAGTAATTTTATTCCTTCCGCAAATCATGCAGGAGGGCTCAGATATCACGGAATGAGCGCAATTCTTTCCAAGCTGTACGACGATGGTCTTATGGAAGCACGCTCTGTGGAGCAGACGGCAGTGTTTGAAGCGGCAGAAAAGTTTGCCAGGGTGGAAGGAATCCTTCCGGCGCCGGAAAGCTCCCATGCCATCAAGGTTGCCATTGACGAGGCAATGAAATGTAAAGAGACCGGGGAAGAGAAGACGATTGTATTCGGTCTGACAGGAACAGGCTATTTCGATATGGTGGCTTATGAAAAATATAACAATGGAGAAATGTCGGATTATATTCCTACAGACGAAGATCTTGCCGCAGGCTTTGCGGGGATTCCTAAATTCCCAGGAAATGAGATATAAATAAACCGATTGCCTTCATAAAAAAGAATAGCAGGACCGGACAGAAATGTCCGGTCCTGCTTGCGTATCAATCGTATAAAAAAGACATCTCCTGTTTTTCGGCTGGGAAGACAGAAGATGTCTGTAAAAGTCTTAGATATATTATCCGCGGTTCTGTGCCGCTACAAGATGAGTAGCCCCGTACATGTCCCGAAGCTTAGGCTTTTCGATCTTTCCGGTGGCGTTTCGGGGAACATCGGCGAAGAAGATCTTTTTAGGACGTTTATACCGGGGAAGCTGCTTGCAGAAAAGGTTAATATCTTCTTCTGTGCAGGTATAACCGGGTTTTAAGGAGATGATAGCCGCCGAGATCTCTCCCAGACGGGGATCCGGAAGGCCGATGACAGCCACATCATGTACCGCCTCGTTGGTATGAAGAAAATCTTCAATCTGCACAGGATAAATATTTTCGCCTCCGCTGATGATCACGTCTTTCTTTCGGTCAACTAAAAAGATAAACCCGTCCTCATCCTCCACTGCCATATCTCCTGTGTACAGCCAGCCGTCATGGAGCACCTCGCTGGTGGCCTTAGGATCGTTATAATAGCAGACCATGACGCCGGGGCCTTTAACTGCAAGTTCGCCGGTTTCTCCCTGCTTTACGGGATTTCCTTTTTCATCAATGATCTTGGTTTCCCAGCCGTACCCCGCTTTTCCGATGGCGCCGACTTTGTTGATATTTTCTACGCCAAGATGTACGCAGCCAGGGCCGATGGATTCGCTGAGACCGTAGTTGGTGTCGTATTGGTGATGAGGAAAGTATTTTTTCCAGTGTTTGATCAAACTTTGGGGAACTGGCTGCGCGCCGATGTGCATGAGCCTCCACTGGTCAAGCTGATACATTTCCAGCTTGATCTTCCCGCTGTCCAAGGCCAGGAGAAGATCCTGGGCCCAGGGAACAAGAAGCCATACAATAGTACATTTTTCTTCGGATACAGCACGGAGGATGTATTCCGGATTCGTTCCTTTTAAAAGGACTGCCTTGCCGCCTGTGAGAAGAGAGCCGAACCAGTGCATCTTAGCTCCCGTATGATAAAGGGGAGGAATGCACAGGAACACATCGTCCTTGGTCTGGCCGTGATGGTTCTGCTCTGTCTTGGCAGCGTGCATAAGGGCCTGATGACGGTGAAGGATCGCCTTAGGAAACCCTGTGGTGCCGGAAGAAAAATAAATAGCGGCATAATCTTCATCGGTGATGTCAATCTTAGGAGACTGGCTGGAACAGTTGGCTGTGAGCATGGTGTAGTCTTCTGCAAATCCAGGACAGCCGTCTCCCACATAAAAGAGAAGGCGGTGCTTTCCGATCTCATCTGCCACCTCTTCCACACGCCCGATAAATTCCGGACCGAATACAAGGATATCTACTTCCGCCAGATCCAGACAATACTGGATTTCTTCCGCGGAATAGCGGAAATTCATAGGAACCGCAAGGGCTCCTGTCTTTAAGATCCCAAAATAGATGGGAAGCCATTCCAGGCAGTTCATAAGCAGAATGGCGACTTTATCCCCTTTTCGGACGCCTCGCTCCAGCAGCATATTGGCGAAGCGGTTTGCTTTTTCATTAAAAACATTCCATGTGATCTCGCGGCGGTAGTAAGCTGCCCGTACCGGTTCGATCAGCTCATATTCCTTCCATGTAACTCGTCTGGTCTCCGGCATTCCCGGATTGATCTCCACCAGACAGACATCGTCGCCGTACAGGCGGCAGTTTTTTTCCAAAATTTCCGTAATAGGCATGGTTTCCTCCTTTGCCCCGGGGCATAATAAAATAAAAATGAAAATTTCCTTTTAGGACAAGAAAAGATCCTGCATCCTAAAAGGTGCAGAATCAATGCCCCCATTGGCAGAATAAATTCGCGCTTTAACGCGCCTACTCACTAAAGTAAATATACCTAATTTATGAAAAAAAGTCAACCTTTTTATTTCGAAAAAAGGTATTGACTTTTATAAAATAACCAGGTATACTTTGAAGAAATTGATTTAGCGAGTAAAAGCGTAACGCTTTAACGCGTAAAAGCAAAAGCTTTTGAGGAGGAAATTAGAAATGGCAGTTAAGTTGATCATGCTGATCATATTTTTTGGAATTATGATCGGCGTAGGAGTGATGACGCGAAAGCATGCGTCCAGTGTGAATGGTTTTGTGTTAGGCGGGAGAAATGTGGGCCCATGGCTGACAGCCTTCGCGTATGGAACTTCTTACTTTTCTGCAGTTGTATTTGTAGGCTATGCGGGGCAGTTCGGGTGGAAATACGGACTTGCGTCCACCTGGATCGGTCTGGGAAATGCGATCCTGGGAAGTCTTTTGGCCTGGGTGGTCTTAGGCCGCAGGACCAGGATTATGACGAAGCATCTTCAGGCAGCTACCATGCCGGATTTTTTTGGAAAAAGATTTTCCAGCAATGCTCTGCGGATCGCGGCGTCCGCTATCGTGTTTGTTTTTTTAATCCCCTATACAGCTTCATTGTATAATGGTCTTTCCAGACTGTTTGGGATGTCTTTTAATATTCCCTATGAGGTGTGTGTGATCCTTATGGCGACCCTTACCGGCGTATATGTGATTCTGGGCGGATACATGGCGACTGCCATAAATGATTTTATCCAAGGTATCATTATGATCGGCGGAATTATCGCGGTGATCGCCGCTGTGCTGAATGGACAAGGCGGATTCATAGAAGCGGTTAAAAATCTTTCTGTATTGGAAAGTGACGTTCCTATTACTCTGGGACAGCAAGGAGCATTTGCTTCTTTTTTTGGTCCGGATCCCTTAAATCTTTTGGGAGTCATTGTCCTGACTTCCCTTGGAACCTGGGGGCTTCCTCAGATGGTGCATAAATTCTATACGATAAAGGATGAAAAAGCAGTTAAGACGGGAACGATCATTTCCACTTTGTTTGCGGTGATTATTTCCGGAGGATGTTATTTCCTGGGAGGATTCGGCCGTCTGTTTGATTCTCCGGAGCTGTATGCAGCAGATGGGACGATCATATACGATGCGATCATCCCACAGATGCTCTCTTCCCTGTCGGATGTGCTGATAGGGATCGTGGTCATTTTGGTGCTCTCCGCATCTATGTCCACCTTGTCTTCCCTGGTGCTTACTTCAAGCTCCACCCTTACTTTAGATTTCATCAAAGGAAATCTGGCAAAGAACCTAAGCGAAAAGAAACAGCTTCTTATCATGCGTATACTGATCGTGTTCTTTATCGCGATTTCCGTAGTACTGGCTTTAGATCCGCCTACCTTTATTGCCCAGCTGATGGGAATTTCCTGGGGCGCGCTGGCCGGAGCCTTTCTGGCGCCGTTCTTGTATGGACTTTTCTGGAAAGGAACCACAAGAGCCGGGGTATGGGCCAGCTTCATTGTGGGCGTCGGGATCACTGTGGCCAATATGTTCCTTCACTTTATAGAGTCATCCATTAACGCGGGCGCCGTAGCCATGGTAGCAGGTCTGATCGTAGTTCCTGTGGTAAGCCTATTAACGCCTAAGATGGAGAAAAAGCAGGTAGAAGAGATCTTTACCTGCTATGATGAAGAAGTACATGTAAAACGTAAAGTAGCCCTTCCGGAAAAAGAAGGAAATTAGCTGCATGTCACACAGTGACCAGTAACGGAAATTAATCAAAGCTGAAAGAGAAAAGCGGCATTTTCGTAAAGGATCTGCTGTTTTTCTTTTTCTGAAAGACCAGATAAGGAGAGGAGCTTATCCACACAGTCTTTCTGCTCGGTCCATGGAGAATCTGTTCCGAAAAGGACTTTATCTGCCCCGTGCTTGTGCACCATGCGGACAAACTGGGCGTCTTCCATATGCATCAGGGAGTAGGCTGTGTCAAAATAAACATTTTTGCCGCAGAGCTTTTCTTCTGCCTCAAAGTAGTTTTCATTGCTTCCCATATGGGCCAGGATCAGCTTAGGAGGCGCGGTTTCCTCAAGTACATGAAGGATCATGTCCGGGGAGCAGAAGACTTCGTCAGGCGTATAGGGATCGGCTCCTGTATGGGTGACAATGGAAAGTCCAAGGGCGGAAGCCTCATAGATCAGACGCATATAGCGGATATCATCAAATTTCATTCCCTGGTAATTCGGATGCAGCTTGATCCCTGCAAATCCTTCCTGCTTGATCTGATGGAGCTGTTCCTTATAAGTATCAGATTCGGGATGGATGCCTGCAAGGGATACCAGGCGGGGGCCGCTTTCTGACCCGCAGGTTTCGTTCACATGGACGGCAAAACGAAGGATGGATTCGTATTGATGAGGGGTGGTGACGATGGGAAGGACCATGCTGACGTCTACCCCGCCTCTTTCCATGGAATCCTTAAGTCCCTGAGTGGTCCCGTCCATAGAAGGTTTAAGGTGGATCACAGAAGAAAGCTTTGGGATGGCTTTGGCGGCCACTTTATCTGGAAAAATATGGGTATGAGAATCTATTATCATGGGAAAACCTCCTGTGTATGAAATATTATATCTGCTGCCGCCAGTATTTCCCGGCGGAAAACAAAAAACCAGATATTATTATACTTTAAATGATTGGGAGTTTCAATCCTGGATGAGAGGTGCTATAATAAATTTGGTGTCTGCGGTTATATGCTTTCTTGCTGCCGGACGCAGTACGAACAGTAAGTGTATGCGGGGAAGCATCGACCGTGACCTGAGATGAGAGGAGAATGATTATGATCAAACAGAATATCGTATTTGTAGAAAATAAGGCGGGAAGCCTGAAAAAAGTAACCAATATATTAGCAGAAAATAAGGTAAACATTTTTGGCTTTGCCTGCTTTGATACACCGGAGTTTGCTATTTTCCGCATGGTATCCGATGCTCCGGAAAAAGCAGAAAAAATTTTGACAGAAAACGGATATATGAACCGGATTACAGATGTTATCGTGGTGGATTTGAAGGACGAAGTGGGCAGTCTGGACGGGCTTTTAAGCGTGCTCGCGGACAGCAATGTAAGTCTGAATTACATTTATACTTCTTTCCGCAGAGAAGATCAGATCCCGGTCATCATCCTGCATTCAGAAGAGCTTTTTGCTACAGAAAGTGTACTGAAAGGCAATGGCTTCCGTGTTCTGGCCAGTGTAAAGGAACTGGAAAAATAAGCAGAAAGGGGCAGTTATGTATAGGATATTGCTCGTAGAAGATGATAAGACGATTGCTGCTCTTGTAAAAAAGCATTTAGAATCCTGGGGGTATGAAGTAGAATACGTCCGGGATTTTTCGCATGTATTGACAGAGTTTGTAAAGATGGATCCCCAGCTTGTCCTTTTGGATTTAAAGCTGCCTTTTTACAATGGCTTTTACTGGTGTGATGAGATACGCAGGATCTCTCAGGTCCCTATTGTGTTTTTGTCCTCAGCTTCGGATAAGATGAATATGGTAATGGCTATGAGCAGAGGGGCGGATGATTTTATTTCCAAGCCCTTTGATTTGGAAGTCCTTGCGGCTAAGGTGCAGGCACTCCTGCGAAGAAGCTATTCCTTTGGAAAAGCGGCGGATATCCTGGAATACCATAATGCTGTGTTAAGCCTGGGAAACGCTGCTCTTACCTGGGATGGAAAAATAGTGGAACTGACGAAAAATGAACTGCGTATCCTTTGGACTTTATTCGAACACGGAGGCAGGGTGGTGTCCAGAGATACCATTATGACAAAGCTTTGGGAAAACGACAGCTTCGTGGATGACAATACCCTTACGGTAAATATAAACCGTCTCCGTAAAAAATTGGAGGGGATCGGACTGAAAGACTTTATCATTACGAAAAAAGGTTTAGGATATATGGTGTGAAGCTATGAAATCTTTTGGGGAATATTTAAAGAAAATATGGAAAGTGCCGGTACTCTTTGGCCTTATGGCTGTTATAACGGCGGGGGTGCTGGCATTGTACGACATTCCTTGTGAGCCGGTTTTTTACTGCGCCTTATTATGCGGCGCGGCAGGACTGGCGTTTTTGTTTTGGGATTATTCTAAATACAGGGCTAAGGTGAAAGGCCTGGAGGAGATAGCAAAGAATCTGCCGGAGGGACTGGAATTTTTAGCGGAGCCGTCAGATAAAGCAGATGAATTATATATTAAGATATTGGAAGAGTTGGACAGCCAGAGACGAAAGGCAGAAACCAGGCGGCGGAAATTTTACGAGGAGCTTTCGGATTACTATTCCATGTGGGTACATCAGATAAAGACGCCCATAGCCGCCCTCAGACTTCTTTTAGCAGAGCCTGAAGGAAAAAACCAGGCTGCTCTTGACGAGCTTTTTAAGGTGGAGCAGTATGTAGAGATGGTTCTCGGCTACCTTCGCACAGAGGAGATTTCTTCAGATATGACCTTTTCCAAATGCAGCCTGGATGAAATCGTGAGGGAACAGATCCATAAATATGCCAGGATCTTTGTGGGAAAAAGGCTTGCCGTTTCCTATGACGGGACGGAATTTGAGGCGTTGACAGACCCTAAATGGCTGGGGTTTGTAATCGGCCAGATTTTGTCAAACGCCTTAAAATATACAGAAAAAGGAAAAATATCCATTTATTTATCTCAGGAAAAAGAGGAGCTGGTGATAGAAGATACCGGCATCGGCATACGGGAAGAAGATCTTCCGCGGGTGTTTGAAAAAGGCTATACGGGACATAACGGGCGCAGGGAGAACACTTCCACCGGAATCGGACTTTATCTTTGTGCAAAAATCATGAAAAAACTGGGTCATACCATCCGGATTGAGTCTGCTCCCGGAAAAGGAACCAGGGTATTTTTAGGACTCGGGCGAAAAGAGGCGGAGATTTACTGAAACTTACAAAAATGTCACAATTACCTAGGAAAATGTAAGCAAGAACTATGGCAGCCGTATCTCCTGTCTTTTATACTTAATGCATAAGATATCACTTCTTGGCTGCAGCAATGAAGTGAAGGTCTTAACATGACAGGCATATCCGCAGACAGATCATAGCGAGAGGAGAGAAAATTATGTCATTGCTTGAAGTGATCAATGTAAAGAAGATTTACAGCACAAGGTTTGGAGGAAATAAGGTCCAGGCCCTTACCAATGTAAGCTTTTCTGTAGAAGAAGGAGAATTTGTGGCCATTATGGGAGAGTCCGGGTCCGGAAAGACTACGCTTTTAAACATTTTGGCATCCTTAGACCGCCCTACGGAGGGGGAGGTGCTCCTGGAGGGAAAGAGTATCGTGCAGCTTTCGGAAAAGGAAATTTCCGCTTTTAGGAGAAAGAATCTGGGTTTTGTCTTTCAGGATTTTAATCTTTTAGATACCTTTAGTATACGGGATAACATTTATCTGCCCTTGGTTCTGGCAGGAGAGGATTACAGGGAAATGGAACAAAAAATCCGTCCCATTGCCAAAGCTCTTGGGATTACGGATATCCTGGAAAAATATCCTTATGAAGTTTCCGGAGGACAAAAGCAGAGAACTGCCGTGGCGAGAGCCCTGATCACCGAGCCCCGCCTGGTCCTGGCGGACGAGCCCACGGGAGCGCTGGATTCTAAAGCGGCAGCAGGCCTTTTAAACATATTTGGGGAGATTAATCAGTCGGGCCAGACGATCCTCATGGTCACTCACAGCGTGCAGGCTGCCAGCCATGCATCCAGAGTCTTATTTATCAAGGATGGAGAAGTGTTCCATCAGATCTATCGGGGAGAAAAATCCAGACAGGAAATGTATCAGATGATATCGGATACTCTGACTATATTGACGGCAGGCGGTGAGGCATATGCATAAGAAAGTCTTCGGCCGGCTGGCGCTAACGAATATAAAAAAGAATAAAGGCACGTATATTCCCTATATGATCATGTGTATTGTGTGTATTGCCATGCTTTATATGATGTTTTTTATTTTGAAGAATCCGGGAATAGAAGCCATACCTAAGGCTGGGGATGTACAGTCCATACTTTCTGTGGGGATCATTGTGGTGGTGCTTTTTTCGTGCATCTTCCTTTTATACAGCAATAGTTTTGTTATGAAGCGAAGGCAGAAGGAATTTGGACTTTATAATATTCTGGGGATGGAGAAAGGGCATATTGGGAGGATGCTTTCCATAGAGACTGTACTTACCTCTGTCGTCTGCCTGATCCTGGGGATTCTGGTTGGGATTCTTGGCAGCAAGCTGGCGCTTTTGCTCCTTTTAAAACTGATCCGCATTCCTGCACAGTTTGGGTTTCAGGTATCCTTTTTTGGAATGGCAATGTGCGCGGTGATATTTGGCGTGATTTTTCTTTTGGCCCTTTTAAACAATCTGCGGCGTGTACATTTAAGCCGGCCGGTGGAGCTTCTTTGGGGAAGCAGCGTGGGAGAGAGGGAACCCAAGGCGAAATGGCTTTTGGCCCTCTTAGGGTTTATCTGCCTTGGAAGCGGGTATTATATTGCAGTAACCACGGAATCTCCTCTGGATGCCATTACCTTGTTTTTCGTGGCCGTTCTTTTGGTCATGGCAGGTACGTATTTGTTGTTTGTGGCGGGAAGCATTGCCATTCTTAAAATGATGCGGTGGAAAAAAAGTTTCTATTATAAAACGAAAAATTTCACAAGTGTATCCGGTATGATCTACAGGATGAAGCAGAATGCGGTGGGGTTGGCCAGTATCTGTATTTTAAGTACAGCGGTGTTGCTGATGCTTTCCACTACTGTCAGTCTGAATTTTGGAATGCAGGATATTTTAAATTACCGGTATCCTTACGATATATCTGTGGGGATACGAAACGCTGACAGGGAGCAGGCCAAGGCGGCAAGGGAAGATATCCTTGCTTTTATAGAGGAGGAAAGCATACCCTGTGAAGAGATTACGTCAGAGATGAGCCTGAATCAGGTATGCATCCTTGATGGAAACCAGATTCGCTTTCAGGACGATGTGAACGTTTTTGGCTCTATTGTGTTTTTACAGGTATTGAGCAGCGAAGAGTATCAGAGACTCAGCCAGGAAGAAACAGACCTTAAGGAAGGGGAAGTCCTGGTGTACAGCAATGGAGATATTCAAGTGGATTCCTTTGTCCTTGAGGATCTGCCTCTGTCAGTAAAAGGACGGGTGGCTGACTGGCCTGTTAATAACCAGGATAATTTATATGGTCTTGACACTCTGTGCCTGGTTGTTTCGGGAGAAGATTATGACCGGATCGATTCTGCTCAAAGAGAAATTTATGGGGAAAGTTCAGGAGTTCCTATGCTGGAGATAAACGTCAATATAGACGGATCAGCCGAGGATGAGATTTTTTACGGCGGACTTTTGCGCAGTCATGCGCAGGAGTATATAGAGGATCAGAAGCTTTCGGACACCATATGGCTGTCTACAGAGATCAGGGAGGAGAACCATGACCAGTTTTATACCTTGGACGGCGGCCTGCTCTTTTTAGGCATCTTCCTTGGGGGACTGTTTTTAGTGGGAACCGCTATGATCATCTATTATAAACAGATTTCAGAAGGATATGAAGACAAAGAGCGGTACGAGATCATGAGGAAGGTAGGAATGAGTAAAAAGGAAGTAAAATCATCTATCCGCCGGCAGATTTTAATGGTGTTCTTTCTTCCTCTGCTTATGGCCTGTCTCCATATCGCTATGGCATTTCCTCTTATGAAACGTTTGCTGATGCTGATGCAGCTGGATAACACAAGACTTTTCATTTTGTGTACAGCGGCGACGGCGGCTGTTTTTGCTTTGGTTTATCTTTTGATCTATAGTTTTACGGCAAAGTCATACTACAAGATATTAGACAGAGCAAAGTAGGGAAGCCTGACAAAAAGGAAGCGCCTTATCTGGCGCTGGGAGGGAGGCTTAAGGAGAAAGAAAAATATTGTTGAAGGAAAGAGGATCGGGTGATAAAATATAAGCGTTGCCTTTGTTGGGCAGCGCTTTTTATGTAAAAAACGAGAGAAAAGAGAAGATACCGGTACATTCATATCAAAACAAACCGCGCGGTCAGTTTGAATATGAACGTGCCAGTACACTAGTACAGTGAATAATAAATAACCAGCCATATCACTTGCCTGATTTTTCATATGCCGCGTTGTCGTCAATCGATGATGCCACCGCATCGCCTCATTCCTCCGCCTTGCATATGAAGAAATCATTCTGCGTGATATAGCCAGTCATTTATTTTTCACTGTACTAGGACAGTGCGGAAAAAACAGAAAACACTGGACGGAGGAAACGGTATGGATAGAGAATGGTTTAAAAAAGGAATAAAGGATGGGATTCCCATTGCCCTTGGCTATTTTGCCGTATCTTTTACATTTGGCATGATGGCGGTTTCCGGAGGGCTTGAGATCTGGCAGGCGGTTCTGATCTCCTTGACGAATCTTACCTCAGCGGGACAGTTCGCGGGGCTTGATATCATCATTGCAGGAGGCTCTTATTGGGAAATGGCCCTTACCCAGCTTGTCATTAATCTGCGGTACTGTCTTATGTCCTTTTCCCTTGCCCAGAAACTGGAAAAAGGAATTTCCAGCGCCCACAGATATCTTGTGGCCTTCGGTGTGACAGATGAAATTTTCGGAGTCAGCGCCAGTCAGGAAGGTCGGTTAAGCCCCTGGTATAATTACGGAGCTATGTGCGTGGCCATTCCCGGATGGACTTTGGGAACTCTTGTGGGGGCGGTTTCCGGGAATCTTCTTCCGTCCTTTATCGTAAGCGCCCTTGGCATCGCCATATACGGAATGTTTCTGGCAGTGATCATCCCGCCGGCGAAGACGAACCGTGCGGTTCTTGGAGTGGTCATTGGGGCGATGGCGGTAAGTACCTTATTTGCCCTGGTACCCTTGCTGAAAAAAGTATCATCCGGCTTTGTCATTATCATTACTACTGTGCTGGTGGCGGGAATCGCCGCCTATTTCTGTCCGGTAAAGGAGGAAAGTACCGATGAGTCATAATGTTTATCTGTATATACTTGTAATGGCTGGGGTAACCTATCTGATCCGTATGCTTCCCCTTGCCCTTTCCAGACGGGAGATCACCAGTCCGTTTATAAAATCTTTCTTATATTATGTGCCCTATGCCTGTCTGGCAGCGATGACTTTTCCAGCTATTCTGTCGTCTACATCAGGGACGGTTTCGGCTGCTGTTGGATTCGGGGTGGCTCTGATCGCGGCGTATAAAGAGAAAAGTCTTCTGACAGTGGCGCTATTGGCGTGCGCGGCAGTATTTATCGTGGAGCGGTTTATCTGAAAGCTAAAGGTCGTTTAAGAGAATATAGCCAAGCTGGTTTTCAAATTGGCTTGGATAGATTTCCTGGACAGATCCTGTAAAAAATACCAGCAGTCTGTCCCCTTTGTTTAGTGTGTCAAAGGGATTAAGTTCTACGGAATAGGCCGCTTTATCCGGCGTTTCCAGTGTGGCGGAGCCATTGTAAACTTCTGTAATGGTTCCGGTTACTGAGCCAATGTTTGGTACTTTCTTCAGCCGGCCATGATTTTCTATGGAAAATACAGACGGCTGGTCAGAGGACAGGGTTACCAGATAAGAAGTCTCCCCTGACGAAGAGTGACCTCTGAAAAGGATCAGTGCCAATGCAGCCAGAGAAAGGAAGAGCAAGGCGGATAAAAGGAAAATTATTCGGTTTTTTGTGTTTTTCATACGGCAGCCTCCTTTTTTGATTATTATAGCATAAATAAGATAAAATCTGTACAAAAAAAGACTATCCTCTAAAGATTCAGAGGTTTATAAAACCTTGATCTTACAGGATAGTCTTTTTCCGTTTATCAGGGGGCAAAATCGACATTATCCGACAGCGCCCTCATAAATTTTATCTATTTTTTATCTGGTTACGATATCCACCGGAATATCGAAGA
This sequence comes from Candidatus Blautia faecavium, assembly GCA_019118425.1. Classification (GTDB taxonomy): domain Bacteria; phylum Bacillota; class Clostridia; order Lachnospirales; family Lachnospiraceae; genus Blautia_A; species Blautia_A faecavium. The sequence continues at coordinate 43,686 of DWYZ01000087.1, forward strand.
TCTTAGCTACTTTCAGGATGGTGTCAATGTGTCTTCCTGTAGCTGCTGCGAAATGATGGGTCGGGCCGCATTCGCTCCAACGGTTCACGAATTCTCTTGCTCCGCAGGTGAAACGTGTTCTCATGTTTGTATCGCCAAAGGAAAGGATCTTTCCGTCCTCATTTACACCTTCTGCAACGATAAACTTAAAGTGTCCGTCTCCATCCTGTGTGATGGCAAGATATGTAACAGGTCCCAGATGCGGATAGAACTGTGTTAAATAACCGCCGCCGGTCTTTCCATGGAATACTTTCACGATCTTCATAGTCGGTTTTTTCGCGGAAATATCGGCATCACCTGAACCGCTGTGTCCGATGATGGCAATATCATCATTAAAATCGATAGAATACATTTCAGCAAGCTGACCGGTTCCGGAGATGGTCTTTAAGATGCTCATAGCCATAGCAACCTTGATGTCACCCTCAACTGCGCAGGCAGTTCCCTGTTTGATCAGCATGGAGAATGCAGGGATAAGCATACTGTCAAGAATACCAGCCTTGCCCTGTGCAAATCCATCGTAGTGAGAAGCGATCAGACCAAGCTTCTCCTCTTTTACCCATTTTTCAAAAGCTACTACATATTTAGCCATTTCCCAAACTTCTTCGATGCTTCCGCCGCCTTCGATATCAAAGGTGTCCAGGATGTCCTGTGCTTTTGCACGGATAGCGTCTTCGTCTGTAATGTCGTCAGCGATAGCCCACATTTTTTCCCAGTCAAACTGTTTGGTATACAGATGCATTCTTCTGTACAGGTTTGATTCGTCGATGTAAAGGTCCATCATTCCAGGATAAGGTCTTCCGATCTGTGCGATGTTTGTATCACGGAATCTTCTTCTTACCTGAGCTGCACGGCACCAGTCTTCGATTTCAGCCTGAACAACAGGATCTCCGCCTTCAACCACGCCTGTGATCACAGCATGTCTCTTTCCGTATCTTTCAAGGTCTGCAACCATTTCTCCTACTGCACCGCAGGCATAGCCTTCACCCAGCCAGGAAGCGATATCTGTGTGATCGTAATCCAATGCTTTCAGCTTCTGGACATTTACCAGAACGATGGGAACATCCAGATCCTTTACAGCAGGAAGCATATTATAAGATGTAGCGTAAGTAAGAAGCTGAAGGAACACCAGATCCACATCTGCTGCGCGGAATAAATCTCCTGCAGCCTGAGACTGTTCCTTAGTAGTTACCATTCCGCCGTCGATGATCTCTACTGTGTCAGGAAGCGTCTTTTTAAATGCTTCATACTGACTTTCAAATTCAGGCACCAGAGACGGGAACTGCGGCAGATATGCGCCTAAAGCGATGGAAAATACGCCTACTTTTGCTTTTGTATCAATTAACATAAAAAGCCCTCCGATATGATAAATATTAAGGCAACACCACCCAATACCCTTTCCGTATAGAACCCAAATGCCTGCCAGTATCCAAGGCAGTTAGGATGCCAGTATTATAGGGCATTACCTCAGAGATATTATACAACGCGCGAACCTTTATCTGCAATACAAAATATTGAAAAAATCTGGACATCTATAAGGTTGAAGATGTTTTTTCTGTGAATTTTGCTGCAGATAGGAAAAGAATCTTATTTAAAAGGGGAGTGTGATCTCTCCATCGAATACGGTAACTGCCTCTCCGGTCATATAAACAATGTTTTCCTGTCTGTCCCAGAGGATCTGCAGATCCCCGCCAAGAAGCTTTACTGTGACCGGTACGTCTTCATCTACAAGTCCGTTTAAGACAGAAGCCACAGCCACAGCGCAGGCACCGGTTCCGCAGGCTAAGGTTTCGCCGGAACCCCGTTCCCATACCCGCATAGATAAAGTGCGGCGGTCGATCACTTTTACAAATTCAGTATTTACTCTGTCTGGAAAAATAATATGGTTTTCAAAAAGCGGCCCTATTTTTTCAATCTCCAGGTTATCAAGATCCTCCACATAAACTACAGCATGGGGATTTCCCATAGAGACGGCAGTAAAGCGGTAAGTGTTTCCTTCTATTTCGATAGGAGCATCAATCACTTCCTCTGATTCAGAAACAACCGGGATCAGACGAGCTGTAAGAACCGGGGAACCCATATTTACCCTTACCATGGAAACCTTTCCGTCTCGGACAGCCAGATCCACATATTTGATGCCGCTTTTTGTGGCGATGCTAAGGGAAGTTTTGTCTACGATGCCATGGTCATAAACGTATTTAGCTACGCAGCGGATGCCGTTCCCGCACATAGCTCCCTGGGAACCGTCCAGGTTATACATATCCATTTCACAATCTGCTTCCTCTGAAGGTTTGATGAGGATCAGGCCGTCAGAACCGATTCCGAAATGCCTGTCGCTGACAAACCGGGCTACGGCAGCGGGATCGATCACAGTCTCCTCAAAACAGTTTACATATACATAATCATTGCCTATTCCGTGCATTTTGGTAAATTTCATAAGGTTAAGTCCCTCCTGTATTTATCTAAATATACTCCCAACAGTTTCCTATCATATAACAAAAATGTTATCAATGGGTGAAATCATGGTAAAAATTTCAAGATTTCAGGAAATGGTTCCAGACTGCGGCGCAGAATTCCTGTCACCTGAGCGATCAAAATGCCATAATTAGTCACAGGCACCCCCTGATCCTGGCAGCAGGCGATCCGGTATTTCATTTCTCTTTCATTGAGCATGCAGCCTCCGCAGTGGACCACCAGTTTGTAAGAAGAAAGGTCGTCGGGAAATTCTGTGCCAGAGGTAAAGACAAATTCTGGTTCCTTTTTTGTATATTCCCGTATCCATTTAGGAATTTTATAGGTTCCGATATCGTCACACTGGCGATGATGGGTGCAGCCCTCTGCGACCAGGATCTTATCTCCGTTTTCAATGGAAGAAAGAGCGGCAGCGCCCTGTACTGCTGTCCCCAAATCTCCTTTATATCTGGCAAAGAGAATGGAAAAAGAGGTAAGGGGGATCGTTTCCGGAGTATCCTGGGATACCCGCTTAAAGGCCTGACTGTCTGTGACTACCAGCTTGGGACAGACGCCTTTTGAAAGAAAATGGTTAAGGGTATCCTTAAGCTCTGTGTCCCGCACCACCAGGGAAAGAGCACCCCGTTCCAGAATATCACGGATGGTCTGCTGCTGGGGAAGAATCAGCCTTCCTTTAGGAGCCGCCTTGTCAATAGGCACCACTAGGATCACAAGATCCAGAGGGGAGATTAGGTCTGCGATAATGGGATACTTGTGTGTATCCTCCGGTTTCAGAGACGCAAGCTTTTCCTTTAAGAGTTCGATGTTGATTCTTTTTTCTGCGCTGACCCAGAGTTCATTGGAATTCTCTGCGTCCTTTTCCAAAAGATCCTTCTTCTCTTCTGGAAGAAGATCCGACTTATTGTAAACAATAAGATAAGGAATATTTTTTGCCTGGAAACGCTGGATCAGGGCTTCTTCCTCTTTCGTGATCCCTATTGTTCCATCTACGATCAAAACTGCAATATCCGTTTTATTTAAAACCTGGTAACTTTTCTGAACCCGGAGCTTTCCAAGAGCTCCCTCGTCATCAATGCCAGGGGTGTCGATCACCATAACCGGGCCAAGGGGTAAAAGCTCCATGGTCTTAAATACCGGGTCAGTGGTAGTCCCTTTGACCTCGGAAACAATAGCCAGGTTCTGGTTGGTGACTGCGTTGATGATGCTGGACTTTCCGGCATTGCGTTTTCCAAAAAAGCTGATATGTACCCGCTCAGAAGCAGGTGTTTGATTCATTCCCATAGTGCCCTCCTTAATAAATGAAAATTGATAACATCTTATTATATTAGCACATTTTGATTTCGTTTTGTAAAAATGTTTTCCGGTATTGCATTTTAGAAAAAACATGGTAAAATAAAAGTCACGATGTAGAAATATACATAACATGTGCATAAATATGCCAATAAGGAGGAAGAAAAATGAAAAACATGAAAAAGTTTGCGGCACTGACACTGAGTGCGGCTATGGCAGCTGCTATGGCGGTACCGGTATCTGCAGCGGAGATCACATCCAGCGAGGATCTTCCAGGTAAGAGGATTGGTGTTCAGTTGGGAACCACAGGCGATTTGGAGGCTTCTGAATATGAAGCAGAAGGAGCTACTGTTGAGAGATACAGCAAAGGAAGTGAAGCGATTCTTGCGTTAAAGGCAGATCAGCTTGACTGTGTGATCATTGATTCCCAGCCGGCAGCGAAATTTGTGGAGCTGAACGATGACCTTAAGATCCTGGATGAGCCGCTTACAGAAGAGGAGTACGCCATTTGCTTAAAGAAAGGAAATGACGAACTTTTGGAAAAAATCAACGGTGCATTAAAAGAATTGAAAGAGGATGGTACCGTTGACAGTATCATGGACAATTATATCGGCGATAATATCGGCGAGACTCCCTATGAATCTCCGGAAGATGTAGATCGCTCCAACGGGACTTTAGTCATGGCTACGAACGCTGAGTTTGAGCCATACGAATATCATGACGGAGATGACATCGTAGGCATTGATGTAGATATCGCACAGGCTATCTGTGATAAGCTTGGTTACGAGCTGGAAGTAGAAGATATGGAATTTGATGCGATCCTTCCGGCTGTTCAGTCTGGAAAAGCTGATTTTGGCGCAGCAGGTATGACAGTTACAGAAGACCGTTTGTCAAGCGTTGACTTTACAGATACTTATGCAGATGCCAGCCAGGTTATCATTGTAAAGAAATAATTCCAAGTAACCAGGTGACAGAGCTGTTGACCTTTGGTTGCTTTATATCCATTCATCCGGTTTATTTCTGATTGATGCAGAGGATACAAATTACGGCTTGGATACAGCCCGCCTGTCGCCTTAGGGCGAATAAAAAGGCGGGCTGCGTTGATGTTTGCCAGTGAGTCGGCGAAAGCAGAAACATTTGTCAGCAGTTTTTATTTAAGAGAATAAGAGGAAAGGAAAATGATATTAGCTAGTATACAAGACGATTTATATATCAATTTTATAAAAGACGGTCGTTATATGTGGCTGGTAGACGGATTAAAGACTACGCTTATCATAACGCTTTTTGCCGTTATTGTAGGAATCATTATTGGCTTTATTGTGGCAATCATCCGTTCTACCCATGATAAATCAGGGAAATTTAAGATTCTGAATGCAGTCTGCCGTGTGTATCTTACAGTAATCCGCGGCACGCCTACCATGATCCAGCTTCTGATCATGAATTTTGTAATTTTTGCCTCTGTAAATATGAATAAGATTATCGTGGGCGGTCTGGCCTTCGGCATCAATTCCGGCGCTTATGTAGCGGAGATCGTCCGCTCCGGGATCATGTCCATTGATGAAGGGCAGACAGAAGCGGGAAGAAGCCTGGGACTTAACTTTTCCCAGACCATGCGGCTGATCGTTATGCCGCAGGCATTTAAAAATGTTCTGCCTGCACTGGTGAACGAATTTATTGTTTTGATTAAGGAAACATCCATTATCGGATACATTGGAATGATGGACCTGACCAGAGGCGCTATGCTTATCCAAAGCCGTACTTACAATGCTTTCTGGCCCTTAATGGCAGCGGCTGCCATCTATTTGATCATTGTTATGATCCTGACCTTTGCTATGAATAAGCTGGAAAGGAGGCTGAGGACAAGTGAGCGTCGATAAAAGTAAGGTATTGATCGAAGTGCAGGGCCTGGAAAAGGCTTTTGGAAGCCATCAGGTATTAGATGGAATTTCCACGGATATCTGCCAGGGAGAAGTAGTCGTGGTAATCGGGCCGTCTGGTTCGGGAAAATCTACATTTCTGCGCTCCTTAAATCTTTTAGAAAAGCCTACCGGCGGCAGGGTCCTGTTTGAAGGAACGGATATCACAGATCCGAAAGTAGATATTAACCGCCATCGTCAGAAAATTGGCATGGTTTTTCAGCAGTTTAATCTGTTTCCCCATAAAACAGTGAAAGAAAACATTATGCTTGCCCCCGTTACGTTAAAACTGATGACGCCCCAGGAGGCAGACAAACGTGCCCAGGAGCTGCTAGAGAGAGTAGGCCTTCCAGAGAAGGCGGATTCTTATCCGGATATGCTTTCAGGCGGGCAGAAACAGCGTATCGCCATAGCTAGGGCTTTAGCGATGAATCCGGATGTGATGCTGTTTGATGAGCCTACCTCGGCTTTGGATCCGGAAATGGTGGGCGAGGTACTGGAGCTTATGAAGGAATTGGCCGAATCTGGAATGACTATGGTGGTGGTAACCCATGAGATGGGATTCGCCGGAGAGGTAGCTACCAGGGTGGTATTTATTGACGACGGAAAAATCCAGGAGGAGAATACTCCGGAAGAATTTTTCGCCCATCCGAAAAATAAGCGTCTGCAGGACTTTTTGTCTAAGGTGCTTTAAGTGTAATTTTGCTATAAAACAATATGAAAAAGTAATATTTCCCCTCTTGGACAGATTGGAAAAAGAATGCTGATCTGTTTGGGAGGGGATTTTTTTGAAAAAGGGATATAAAGACAGAGATCTGTATATAATAAAATCATGATTATGTGTAATTTAAAACGATTAAAAAACTTGAAAACGTGTAATATATAGGAAATAAAAATCTTCAAAACGTGTATTATGCAGAGATTAAAAATCTTGAAAATGTGTGATTTGACAGTTTTAAAAATCTTGAAAACGTGGTAAAATGGTAAATATAGAAATATAAAACATTTATTCCGCAGGAGGGGTATATGGACAGAAAAATTTATAAAGAGCTTATTGGATGGAAGCAAGACGGAGCCGGAAAAACTGCTTTGCTAATAGATGGTGCCCGCCGTGTAGGAAAAAGTTATATTGCAGAAAAATTTGCAAAAGAAGAATATAAAAGTTATATTTTAATTGA
>DWYZ01000088.1 GCA_019118425.1 Candidatus Blautia faecavium
TTTCTGTAAAAATTTTTCCTTATACCATATATGGTAGTGGCCGTGAATGTTTTGCCGATATTTTGTATTTTGTGTCAAAAATGCCGATTTTATGGGATTTTATGAAGAAAAAAGCATTTGATTTTATGTCGAATACACAGTATAATACATTTATATTTTACAGAGGGGATAGAACTGTTCGGATAAAAATTACAAAGTTTTTACGAAATAATTACAAAAGGGGAATTGTTTCTAAAAGGGCAGGAAGCAGGAATGATGGAGAGAACAGTAATGGAGTTTATTAACTATTTACGGAACACAAAAAAAACATCAGATAATACCGTGGTTTCTTATCAGAGAGATTTAAAGAAATTTCGGGCATATTTAATTGAAAAAGGGATTAAAAGTCTGGAGGAAGTGACAGAACTGGATCTGGAGGGATATCTTCGGTATATGGAGGAAAAGGAGTTTGCTTCCTCTACTATATCCAGAAGTGTGGCTTCCATCAGGGCCTTGTATCAGTATCTTCTTTGTGAAGGCAGGATATCATCTAATCCGGCAGCTATGCTTAAGCCTCCCAAGGTAGAAAAAAAACTGCCGGAAATCCTTTCTGTGGATGAGGTGGATAAGCTTATGCAGCAGCCGGATCCCGCTACCCCTAAGGGAATACGGGATATTGCCATGCTGGAGCTGCTTTACGCCACCGGTATGCGGGTCAGTGAATTGATCCATCTTCACACTGGGAATGTAAATCTTAAATACGGATATGTGACCTGTCAGGACGGAGACAGGGAGAGAGTCATTCCTATTGGAAACGCCAGCAGGCTTGCACTTACACGGTATATGGAAGAGGCAAGGAGCGTCTTCGTAAAGGACCGGGAAGAGGAGGCGCTGTTTACCAATTGTTCCGGCAAGCCCATGAGCCGCCAGGGTTTTTGGAAGGTTTTAAAGGGGTATGCGGACTGTGCAGGCATTAAAAAAGACATTACCCCCCACACCCTGCGCCACTCCTTTGCGGTACATATGCTGCAGAACGGCGCGGATGTAAAAAGCGTGCAGGAGATGCTGGGACATTCAGATATTTCTACTACCCAGATATACCTGGGAGTAAACATGGTAAAGATGCGGGACGTTTATATGAAAGCACATCCCAGACATTAAAAGAAAAAGCGCACGGCTGAAAGAAATACTTTCGGCTGTGTGCTTTTTTTAATCTAAATTTAACTTGTATTTCACAGCCGCAGGATAGAGAACATACCAGAAATATACGACAATATTGTATATATGGGAAAGGAATGTACTGGGAAATGAAAAGAAAAATTAAGATGTTGTTTCTAGGTATGGGAATTTTTATAACTGCGGCATGCACGGGATGCGGCTCTGGGCAGGCAGGAGGAATCTTGGGAGCAGGAGGAAAGGACGGCAATACTTTGCGGATCCTGTCCGGTTCTGAAAATCAGGAATTGGAAGAGATCATAAATGCGTGTGCCAAAGAAACAGGAATATCCATCGAAATGGATTATAAGGGCTCTGTGGATATCATGGAAGAACTGAAGGGCGGTGCGCCGGACTATGACGGGGTATGGCCTGCCAGCAGCATGTGGATATCCATGGGAGATGAGCAGCATTTAGTAAAACATGCAGAATCTGTATACATGACGCCCGTTGTTTTTGGAATCAGGGAAAGCCTGGCAATGGAGCTGGGATTTACAGATACAGATGTTTCCGTGAGAGACATTTTGACAAGTATAGAAAAGAAAGAAATGAGCTTTTGTATGACAAGCGCCACCCAGTCGAATTCCGGGGCCAGCGCTTACATGGGATTTTTGTATGCCTTGATGGGAAAGCAGGAGGGGATGACCGCAGAAGATCTGGATGATCCCGCTCTTCAGGAAAATATAAAGGAACTTCTGGACGGCGTAGAAAGAAGCTCAGGGAGCTCAGACTGGCTGAAAGAGCTGTTCCTTAATGGAAATTACGATGCTATGGTAAACTATGAATGTCTTATCATTGATGCGAACCAGCAGCTGGAGGAAGAGGGAAAAGAGCCTCTTTATGTGGTCTATCCCTATGATGGTTTGTCCATTGCCGATTCTCCGTTAGGGTATGTAGAACACAAGGATGAGAAAAAAGAAGAGGCGTTTTTAAAAGTCCAGGAATACCTTCTTTCAGATGAAGTACAAAAAGAAATAGAAGCTACAGGAAGAAGGATACGTGTAAATCAGATTGAAGAAGAAAATAAGGGGGTTTTTAGAAAAGACTGGGGAATCGATACGGAAAAGATTTTGTCTCCCATTCAAATGCCGGACGGGGAGGTACTGCTGAAAGCTTTAAACGTATACCAGACCACTCTTCGAAAACCTTCTTTTACCGTTTACTGCCTTGATTTTTCCGGAAGTATGTCAGGAGAAGGAGAAGAGCAGCTTAAGGAGGCTATGTCCCAAATACTGATACAGGAAAATGCCGCGAAAAATCTTCTTCAGGCAAGTGAGGGAGAGGTTAATACGGTCATATTCTTTGATGATACTATTTTAGGAGTAGAAACAGCAAGGGACGATTCCGATGAAGCACTGGCAGAGCTTAACAAAAAAGTAGAAGATTTTTCTATCGGGGGAGGAACAGACATATATATTGCGGCTGCAAAAGCCCTGGAAATCGCATCCCAGTACGATCTGGAGAATTATACCCCTGCGGTTATCTTAATGACGGACGGGCAGTCAACAGAGAATTTTCAAGTCTTTCAGGACGCCTGGGATGTATTTGGAGAAGATGTACCTGTATTTTCCATAACCTTCGGAGATGCAGATCCCACTCAGCTGGAAGAATTGGCACAGCTGACAGGAGGTCGGGTATTTGACGGAACGGAAGATCTTACAGAGGCGTTTAGAAGTGTGAAAGGATATAACTGATGAAAAAGGGAGAAGAGAACTTTAGTATCGTGCTCTCCGGAGTACTTGCCCTTGGGATATTTTTTCTTTTGTTTGTGAGATTACGGATCCATTTATTTCTCAGTATTTTCCTTGGGGCAGGAACCTATGTTGCTTTTATTCTTTTGTTAAAGCCACAAAAGCGGATAGGGAAAATGGATCTGTCTTCAGTAGGAAACGGAGAGCTCCTTGGGGAAAAATTCGGGGAAGCACAAAAGGATTTCGCCCGTCTTAAAAGAGCTGTGATGGAAATAAAAGAGGAAGAGCTTAAAATGCAGTGCACACAGCTTTTAGAGACTGCGGAAAGTATTCTTAAATATTTGGCGGATCATCCGGAAAAAATCATGGCAGCCCGGCGGTATATCGACTATTATCAGGAAACCGCTGCAAATATACTGGAAAATTATCTTGAGCTGCAAAAAACCAAACTGGCCACAAAAGAGGCTGAAGAAATAATGAAAAAGACCCGTGAAGGGGTTTTGATCCTAAAAGAAGCTTTTGGACTGCAGCTTCAGAAATTAATGGAAAATGAGCTGATGGATATGGAAGCGGATCTGAATTTGCTGAAACAGACATTAAGCTCAGAAGGATATACGGATTTGATAAAGAAATAGAAAGCAGTCAGAGGAGGAAGAGATGAAAAAAAAGATAGCAGGGCTTGCGATCTTGATCGGAATCATGCTGATCGTAGGCGGAATCTTTCTTTTTCGGCAGAGAGAAAATTCTGTGGCGGAAGTAAATGGATATGTGGGAGGGGAAAAGATAGGCTTTCTGGAGGACGAAGAAGTGACAAAGATTTTAAGGGAAAAGTATGGCCTGAAGGTAGATTACGCGAAAGCCGGCTCTCTGGATATGGTCACCTCTGATCTGGAAGGAAGGGATTATCTTTTTCCCTCCAGCAGTATTGCCTTGGAATATTATGAGGATCTTCACGGAAAACCTTTGCAAAGTGAAAATATATTAAATACCCCGATTGTTCTTTATACCCATCAGATCGTCCTGGAAGCTTTAACAGAGCAGGGGATGATCCGGACAGATGGAGAGGTGCATTATGTAGATATGGAAAAACTGCTGGATCTGATCCAGAAAGATACCCAGTGGAAGGATATTGGGGTGGAAGAGCTGTACGGAAAGGTCTCAGTAGATACGACGGATCCGGCGAAATCTAACTCAGGAAATATGTTTGCCGCCTTGCTGGCTGATATCATCAACGGAGGAGAAACACCTGGAGAGGCGGACCTGCCCCAGGTTCTGCCAAAGCTTCAGGAAATATTCGGAAAGCTTGGATATATGGAAACCTCATCTGCGGACCTGTTCAGCCAGTTCTTAAAAATGGGTGTAGGAGCCACCCCCATTGCCGCCGGGTACGAAAGCCAAATCATTGAATACGCGATTTTAAATTCTGAAGATTACGAGGCGGTAAAAGAGGACCTGGTGGTGCTTTATCCTTCGCCCACCATCTGGTCTGCCCATGTTTTGATTTCCCTAACGGAAAAAGGGCAGGAGCTCACTCAGGCGCTTTTAGATGAGGAAATCCAGAACCTTGCCTGGGAGAGACATGGCTTCCGGACGGGAAGCAATGGAAACGTAGAGGGAGAGATCCCTGTGCAGGGAATCGCGCCTGTTATTACGCAGGTAGCGCCTGTACCAGATTACGACGTGATGAAACAGATAATAGACGGCTTATAAGCTAATAGGCAGCCTGTAAAGCTAAAAGGAGAAACAGATGTCACAGATCACACTTGCAGACTTAAAAAGGAACAAGGATACAGCGGTACAAGAGGGAAAGGAAGAGACAGGAGAAAAATCTTTTTCTCTAAAGGAAAGAGCCAGGATAGAAGAAATCAAAGGGGAAATTGACATAAGAGATTCTCAGATGCTGATGCAGTACGGCTCAGGCGCCAAGCAGAATATTGCCGATTTCTCCGAAAATATCCTCAGGAATATCAGAGCCAAGGATTCCGGCTATGTGGGGGAATTGATGGAGGATTTGATCGCGAATGTGGAAGGCCTGGATTTTACTGTTTTAGAAAACCAGGGGATACTGAAGAATATTTTTAAAAGAGCAGAAGCCAGAGTAAAGAAATTTTTGGCACAATACGAAAAGCTTGAGGTACAGATTGACAAGATAGAAGGAAAGCTGGATGAAGCACGTATGGAAATGCTGAAGGATATCGGTATGCTGGATGCCATGTATGAAAAAAATCTTCAGTATTTTCGGCAGCTGTCCCTTTACATCACAGCAGGAGAGGAAAAACTTCTGGAATTAAAGGGAGAGACGCTGCCGGCTTTGTTTCGGGAGGTTAAGGAGAGCGGGGATCCTATGGACGCCCAGCTTGTAAGAGATTTTCAGGAAACGGTGGATCAGTTTGAAAAGAAGGTTTATGACCTGAAGACCAGCAAGACGATAGCTGTACAGACAGCTCCCCAGATCCGGCTGATACAAAACAACGACAAGCTTCTGGCAGATAAAATCCAGACAGCCATTCAAGAGACGATTCCACTGTGGAAGAGCCAGATGGTCATGGCTCTGGGCCTTTACAGGCAAAAGGAAGTCCTGAAGCTCCACAGAAATATCACAGATACTACCAACGCCCTTCTTTTAAAAAATTCGGAACAGCTAAAGCAGAACTCAGCCCAGGTGGCGAGAGAGTCTCAGAGAGGGATCGTGGATATTGAAACTTTAAAGAAGGCCAATGCGAATCTGATCGAAACCATGCACGAAGCTGTCCGCATCCAGGAAGAAGGACGTAAAAAACGGGCAGCAGCAGAGGCAGAGCTGGAAGCGTTGGAAAAAAATATCCGTGACAGTCTTATGGAATAATAAAAAATATCCTCTCCTGCATAGGAGTGGAATATGGCTGCCGCTGCCGTGAGAGTTAAATACCATGCAGCTCTGCCGTACTGCAAATTTAATGCCCTGTAGCTTTGCTGCGGGGCTTTTGACTATTGCCCAAAATCAAAAAATGGTGAAATG
>DWYZ01000089.1 GCA_019118425.1 Candidatus Blautia faecavium
CGTCTATTCATCTAAGGCACAGCTAAAATCCGAGGTAGCCAATTCCTATTTAAACTGGCTGTGGTGGGTTCTTGAGCCTTTGTGCTTTATGCTGATCTATAACTTTATTTTCGGCACGGTCTTTGAGGCCAGGGAAAAATATTTTACCATCTTTATTTTTATCGGCATCACTCTTTGGGACTTTTTTAACAAGACTATGCTCCAGAGTGTGCGCATTGTTAAGCAGAATAAGCCTATCGTATCAAAGGTCTATCTTCCTAAATATGTTTTGCTGATGGTAAAAATGGGGGTAAACGGATTTAAAATGTTTATCTCCTTTGGCATTGTGATCATTATGCTCGTTGTTTACCGTGTGCCTATGACCTATAATGTGATTTTTGCGCTGCCCATTCTGGCCGCCCTTGCGCTGATCACCTTTGGAGTGGGATGTTTTCTGCTCCACTATGGAGTTTTTATTGAAGACCTTTATAATGTAGTGCACATAGGTCTTCGCCTTGTTTTTTATCTGACAGGTATTTTCTGGAATATTACCACCAGGCTTCCAGCTCCCTATGGGGAGATCATCTGCCAGGTAAATCCCGTTGCCTTTTTGCTTTCCTCTATGAGAGACAGTATCCTGTACGGAAGGACCCCGAAGCTTTCTCTTCTGGCCCTCTGGCTTGTCATAGGTCTGCTCCTTAGCATATTAGGCGTGCGCAAAATTTATAAAAACGAAAACAGTTATGTAAAGGTGATCTGATATGGAAGAAAGATACGCGATCGAGGTAAAGGATCTGGTGATCAGCTACCGGAACCTGAAAAAGACCTCTATTAAACAGAATCTTTTAAAATTTAAACGCAGAAAAGCCGAAAATTTCGTTGCGGTAAAAGGAATTTCCTTTTACGTCCGGGAAGGCGAGATCCTGGGAATCATCGGAAAAAACGGAAGCGGCAAATCCACTACCTTAAACGCTCTTGCAGGTATTTTTTCCCCGGATTCCGGCACCATTGACCTAAAAGGCCACAGCATCTCCCTTTTGTCCATTGGTGTAGGCTTCCAGAAGGAAATGACCGGCAGGGAAAACATCATGCTTTCCGGTATGCTCTTAGGCTTCACCGAACAGCAGATCAAAGAAAAGGAGCAGGAGATCATCGACTTCGCCGGCCTTGGAAAATTTATAGACATGCCTGTGCGCACCTATTCCAGCGGTATGCATTCCAAGCTCGCCTTTTCCATCACAGCGATCCTGGAGACAGATATCATGCTGATCGACGAAGTCCTCAGTGTAGGAGACCAGAAGTTCAAGAAAAAAAGCTATAATAAAATGAAAAGTCTGATTTCCAGCAAAGAACGCACTGTGGTGATCGTCTCTCACAGTTTAAGTACATTGGAACAGCTTTGCGATACAGTCATGTGGATGCATGAAGGAGAAATAAAAAAAATCGGCGATCCCAAGGAGGTTCTCGCCGAATATGTAGAATTTATGGAACAGGGATGAAACCGGATCACACGGTTTCATCCCTATTTTACAGCAGGCTTAAAAACTCTTTTACCGCTTTCTGGTTATATTTTTCATAGTCCACCTGCATCACTCTGACTTCTCCCCGGTCAAAAGCGCGCATCCCTGTAAGCAGCCCTTCCGGCGAGGCAGGCACGAGCATTCCTCCGTGCTCTTTCATAAATCCTCTCGGCCCCACCACATCTGTAGATATCACAGGAATTCCTAAGGTATCTGCCTCTAAAAGCACCAGTCCCAGCCCTTCATAAAGGGAAGAGAGAAGAAACAGATCACATTTCTTTAAAATCGGCATAGGGTTATCCACAGAAAAGAGCAGAATCACCGCCTCCGCCAGTTTCAGGCTTTTCGCCTTCTCCCAGGTTTTCTCATAAAGCTCTCCGCCTCCGCCTATAAGGATCAGCATGCTTTCCGGTTCCTCCTTATGATAACGGGCAAAGGCCTCTAAAAGCATATCGTGTCCCTTTTCCGGAGAAAAACGTCCAATAGTTATAAACTTTTTCACCGGCTGTTCAAGGCGTTCTTTTAATCCTTCCAGACTCACCGTACACCTTGTGGTTTCATTAAAGGAGACCTCCTCTTTTGCCCGGGCAAGAACCTGCCGGTAGGCATGGCAATTATTCACTATATGAAGATTTTCTTTTTTGCCGCTGAGCTTTAATGTGCGTTTATAAATATCTTCGCTCACTGCCAGCACCAGATCATAGTCCTGATAAGCATGTTTTAAGGTAAGCAGATGCTGGTTCTTTCTTGTTTCTATTTCCCGAAGCATATCGTTATGGACGAAAATCCCCCGTTTTCCCGGCGCCTCTGAAAAAAGTCCGATGACCTTCCGCTCATATCCGGTGAAATGCATATGCCATTCAAAAGAAGCGAAGCCGAAATTCCGCTGATATTCTCTCTTATAAAACCGCTTCAGATACTTACGTACAAAGGCATTATCCATGTTTTTCTTATAAAACAGATAACTTGCGGCCGCCTCCATCCATGTGAGATTCCAGCCCTCGGACATGGGGAGGAGCTTAAGAAAATCCGGAAGCACTTCCAGCCTCTTAGGCGTATCTCTTAGATATTCCTCCTGGAAGGCCGCATAAAAATTATATTCCTGACCTTTTTTCCTGTCTGCCTGATCCTTTTCCGGTTCCAAATATTCCATCAGGTTTAAGAAGGAAGTCGTCAGCCCGTTTCTCCTAAGACCGCCTACGTAGAACAGAAGATTCTTTTTCCCATTTCCCTGGGCTTTTTCCACTGAAATTTTATTTCCTATCTCTCCAAAAAGCAAAAAACGGCATAGTTCCCTGGAAGCATTTTCCCCGTCACAGGTACAGTAGGTACGGCGGAATTCTTCATCCTGGTAATCTTTAGGACTCCGAAGCTGGGAAAGAAGTTCTTCCGCTGATCCTGCAATGGGAAAAGGAAGGCTGCTTAATTCCAGATAGTAATCTCTGGACTCCTGAAAATTTTCCCGGTCATACAAGAACAGAACGATCTTTCCTTCTTTTTTATTGGCATAGTCGAAAAATACGCTGGAATAATCCGTCACCAGACAGTCCGCCAGGCTCAGCACCCCATACACATCGATTCCTTGAGGAAAGAGATGAATATGCCGGTAGTTATCGCAGTTAAGCTCCTTTCCTACAAAGGGATGCAGCCGCACATAAAAGACTTCCTCATCCGTAAGCTCCTTATCCAGCACATCCAGATACGCCTTCACCGCCTCCAACTGGCTCTGGCCTTCCCTTGAGGCGTCGCGCTCCCGCACCACACCCCGCCAAGTAGGCATGTAGCAGTAGATTTTTTTTCCTTCCAGACTCAGGCTTTTTCTAAGGGCCTCCCGTTCTCCTTCCATAAAAAATACCTGATTTCTGGGATACCCGGCCATAACATAATTCCCCTGGTAAAGATTTTCCAGGTCATGAGCCTTAGAAAGGCAGGAAAGGGCATAGGCGCTGGGGGAAACAAGATAATCCGCCATCAGAAGATTTCTCTGTACATTTCCCATGGCATAAGCCCCGTCCGGCGTATCCCTGCCCAGCTTTTTAAAAGAGGTTCCATGCCAGGTGTTCATATAGATCTGTCCCTGTCTTTTTATGAACCGTTTCGGGAAAGTGGTGTCTGTCACCAGATACCCTGCTGTGGCAAGAAGCCGAAAATAGGCCGTTCCATACCGCTCTACGATCTCCGTCTTATAAACCGCGTAACGGTCCAGAAGCTTCTTTACCTGAGGGATCTTGTCTTTGTTTACCGCAAGATACACCTTATACTCTTTATAGTCTTCCCTGGAAAGCTCCCTCAGCATATATAAGATATTTCCGGCCGCCTCTTCTCCGTTCCTGGATTCCAGAAGAATGCAGTGTTTATCCAGCTTCTTTTTTTCCATGCAATATACATACCAGGAATCCTTGGTCATATGAAGCGCCTGCCGGATCAAGCCTTTCCCTGTCATTTTACTCCTCCTGCTTTTTATCCTCCCGAAGATGCTCCGCGTATGACGCACTCAAGCCGCACGCTTGCTGCGTGCTTATAGCTCAGGATGATCCGGCAATGATCCTTTTCAGGATCTCACCGCTGCACGCTCCCCGGACAGGATTAAATCTTTCGTTAAATCTCCTGTATTTCTCATCGTAGGAAAAATTCTCCCAAAGCTCCTCAATGTCCTTGGAAATATCTCTTTCCTCTTTGATCACAGGGCCTGGAAGCTCTGTGATATCAAAATAAAAGTCCCGAAGCTGATTTTTGTATTTTTCATAATCATACATATAAAAAAGCATGGGACGCATAAGATTTCCATAGTCAAAAAACACACTGGAATAATCTGTCACCAGCATATCTGAGATTAAATACAGGTCATTGATATCGTCGTATTCGGATACATTTTTTATAAAACCGCCGTACTTTTTAAAGTCAAAACTGCTGCTGATCAGATAATGAGCGCGAAACAGGATCACCCAGTCCTCCCCAAGCTTTTCCCTAAGACAGTCAAAGTCCAGTCCCAGCTTATAGGTATAGCCAGTTCCTGCCTTGTGCTGGTCATCCCTCCAGGTAGGAGCGTAAAGGAGCGTCCTTTTTTCCTTGGGGATTCCGAGTTTTTCCCGAATCTTTGCACACTTTTCTTCTGTAAAAGTAAAAAGAGCATCGTTTCTTGGATAGCCGATTTCCAGAATCTTTGCCTGGCTGCCCAGCCGAAAAGCGCTTGTGATCTTTTCTGTATAAAAGGAAGACGGAGAAGGCAGAAAATCGATCAGCCTTCCCTCCCTTTCATATTCCTTAAAAGCCCTTTTCTTGTCAGCGGAAAGAAATCCCTTATCCGCCACGTCACAGCCAATCTTTTTTAAAGGGGTACCATGCCAGGTCTGGATATAGACCTGGTCCTTTGCCTTTTGTATCCCCCTCGGAAGATGATAATTAGTGATCCAGTATTTTGCTTTTGCGTAGCTTTGATAAAATTCACGGGAACCGTATTTTACCACCTTTGTTCCTGGATATTTTTCCAGACTCTTATATTTTTCCGGCCTGACAAACATCCAGATCTTTGTGTAATCCTTATATGCAGGATTTCTGGCCATTTCTAAAAACAACGCCTTAGGGCTGCAGCCGTACTGTCTGCCTAAAAAGGACTCAAAGACCACCGTCTTTTCCTGCGTAGGCGTATGTCTCTTGATCCTGCGGTACTTGAACCGGCTCACCCAGTCGTACCCCTTCACCGCCAGCTCCTTTAAAAGCGGCGAGCTGTTTACCAGCTTTTTTGCGAAAACCTTGCCTTTTCCCCTCATCGTTCTTTATCCCTCCGGTGTCCCCTTTTTTCCATTTCCCTAGCTGCATTTAACACATGGCTGCAGATTTCTTCGCAGCAGGGATGCGTTACCTGATTTAGAATCTCATTTACCCTTTTTCTTTCTTTCTCCCAGGCGTCTTTCCCGTCCTTGAAAGCTTTTATTTCTCCGAGAAATTCTCCCATGGTCTCTGGTTTCGGTCCGGGAGTCACTTCATCGTAATTGAAATTCATCCCCCTGCCTTCCAGATATTTTTCTTTGTCATAGGGAAGAAAAATAAGAGGTTTTCCAGTAAGGAGATAATCAATATAGAT
The DNA here is from genome assembly GCA_019118425.1 of Candidatus Blautia faecavium. GTDB lineage: Bacteria > Bacillota > Clostridia > Lachnospirales > Lachnospiraceae > Blautia_A > Blautia_A faecavium. The sequence goes on from DWYZ01000089.1 coordinate 5,584, forward strand.
GCTGGAATAATCTGTGATAAGCTGGTCAAAGATTCCCAGCACTCCTGTCACATCCTCTGCCATTTCTTCTCCCAGGTAACGCACTCTTTCGGTAAGATAGGCGTTCGCCGCGCTCTTTTCTTTAATATGGGTCCGTATAAAAAGCAGCATCTTATTTTTCTCTAAAAATTCTTCCAAAGCAGCCTTGTCGTAATCTGAAAAAGGAAATAGCCTGGTAGGCCCGTAATCCCGGAAGGTAGGAGCATACAATACAGACGTATCATACTCCGGCAGCTTTCCATATATCTTCTCCAGATAAGCCGCCCTGTCCGTATGGGCAAAAATCCGGTCATTCCGCGGCTGGCCCCATATCTTGATCTTCTTTTCCGGAACACAGAAGCTTCTGGCCATCACTGGCACCAGGGACTGGGAGGTGGTGACAATACAGCTGTAATTTTCTGAAAAAATCTTTTTAAAATAAAGGCGGGACCATTTATTCAGATTCGGATCCATAAGGGCTATTTTTTTTAAAGGAACACCATGCCAAAGATTAATGATCAGCCGGTCTTTCTTTAATTTTGTTCCGTAAACCGGAAGTCCGGCTGAGGTGAACCATACGCCTGCGGACAGAACCTTTTTGATCCCCGCTGCTGTATTTGTCTCGATAAAATAATCTTCCCCGTATCTGTCGGACAGCTCTTTTCTAAGACGCTCATCATTGATGACAAAATACGGGGTGACCTCCTTTACCTTCTCTTTCACATATTCAAATAAGTATCTGGAATTATAATTATAATGACAATTATCCACAGAAGAAAAAATCCAGGTACGCATATCAGGCTGCCCGAAAGTTACGTGCTTCAGTACTTCTGTCATAAGCAGATTTTTTCCTTTTCCCATGCTTTCCTCTTTCTGACGCCACTCTACTCACGGAGTACATTGGATGCGTCAATAATAGCAGATTGGGAAGTTTACTTTCAAACTTCCTCCTTATCGGTATTTCCATAGTCCATGAACTGCATAAGACACGAACAAAACGGCGCTTTTTCCCCGTCCCAAACCCATATAGCGGTAAACCTTATAGGTCATGGCAGCGGATTTCCATTTATTTCTGGATTTTCCGCCTTCGCTTAAGCGGTATTTTAAAAGGGGTTCGTTGATCCCGGCTCCATAGTGATATTTTTTTAATATCTTCAGCCAGGTAATATAATCCTCATGGCTGTCGTCATGCTCCATAGGAAATTCTTTAATCACTTCGCGTTTTATCAGCACAGATGAGCAGTTTATGCTGTTATGCTTTAAAAGCTCTCTGTAAGTCAGCTTTTCTTTTACAGGGATATATTTCCCCGTGGAAGTGCCGTCAGGACGCATCAGTTCTCTTCCTGTGGAACAAAGGACGTATCCCGTCTTTTCAAGGAGCTTAAGCTGCTTTTTCAGCTTTCCCTTTTCCCACCAGTCATCTGCGTCTAAAAAGGCCACATAGGTCCCCCTGGCATGGAGCACGCCTTTGTTTCGCGAGGCGGCAGCTCCGATATTTTTTTCATTTCTCAAATACCGAAAGTCCTCCCTGCCTTTATAGGCAGCCAGGACTTTCTCCGTGTTATCTGAAGAGCCGTCGTCAATGACCAAAAGCTCCAGCGGCAGCTCCTGGACAAAAACAGACTCCACAGCATCTCTGATGTATTTTTCTCCGTTATGCACAGGCATAACCACAGACACAAGCGGACGGCTCATCGCTTTTTCCTCTTTATTCATGAATTCTCTGTTGTTTTTTCCGGGGGATCCTGCGCTGAATCTTTAAGGGCGTTCACTTGGCTGTCATCCACCCCTTCTGAGACCTCCTTCTGGAAGAAAATCTTCACTGTCATAAACAGCAGCTTGATATCCAGCAGGAGGGAATAATTTTCAATATAAAATAGATCCAGCTTCAGTTTGTCATAAGGCGTAGTATTATATTTACCATATACCTGGGCATATCCTGTAAGTCCAGCTTTTACCTTCAGCCTGTAATAAAATTCCGGAATCTCTTTTTCATATTCCTGCATGATCGCCTTTCGTTCCGGCCGCGGGCCTACAAGGGACATATCCCCTTTAAATACGTTAAACAGCTGAGGCAGCTCGTCCAAATGCAGGTTCCGCAGCACATGGCCCACAGGGGTAATGCGGGAATCGTGCTTAGCGGCAAGCCTTGCCCCGTGTTTTTCAGAGTTTACATACATGCTCCGGAATTTACAAATTTTAAAGGGTTTTCCGTGTATGGTCAGTCTGTCCTGAAAATAAAAGACAGGACCGCCGTCACATACCTTTACCGCTATGGCGATGATCAGCATAAAGGGAGAGGCGATCACGATCCCGATTCCCGAGATCAGAATATCTATCACTCGCTTCATAGCCCTTTGTTCCACTGACAGTCCCATGTTCCTCGACAAAAGAAGAGGCGTATCAAAAAGATGGATCCTATCCGTACCGATAAGTATAATATCGGAAATTTTCGGACTCAAATAACAGCGGATTGAATGCGCGAAACAGTATTTCAAATATCGGTTCCGGATATTAGAGGGAAGATCCCAGATGATCACTCCGTCATAATCGTCCATCATTTCGTGAATCTGTTTTTCTCCTACGCTTACATGGACTCTGCCGCTGATATCATATTTATCCCTGCGGGAATTCATTTTTTCTATCAGTTCTCCCGGATCCCGGTCTCCGTGGATCACAAGAAGCCTTCTCGCCCGATACAGCCTGGAATAAACATATCTGGAACCCCAGATCCACAGGATGATTATGACCAGCTGCACTGCCGTCATCTCAAGGATTGGTCTGACTGGAAGAAACCATCTGTTTATCAGGGTAATCTGCAAATATGCCACCACATTCGTACATATTGTGGCCAAAGTCAGGGAATAAAACACGTCTACCCGTTTCAGATATCCCACCTTTAAGCCGCCGTACAACCTGGAAAAAAGTGTATCGATCAATGCATAGATGGCGATCAGGACCCAGTTTCCTTTTCTCCAGAAGGGTTCAAAAATCAATTCTCTATAAAAATCATACCATACATACGCAAATACCAGCGCCTGGGCTATGATCACAAGACTTGCCAGGCAGAACACGATAAAGCGTTTATAATCTTCTCTTTTACTTACGTGATCCTTCATATCCCTACCTTATCAACTGTCCCCGGAACTCTGCCCCAAAGACAGCTTATCCATACAGCAACCAATTTTCTTATATTCCTATGATTTCCAATTAGCGTTATTATTATAACGTAAGTGGTGGGGGTACGTCCAGATATTATGTAAAATTTTGTTATAATCTTGTAAAATTCTCCTTACAAAAGCCTGCTGATAAAAATACTCAGCGCAGGTATCGTCTTTCCGATCCCCGCACTGAGCCTCCTAACCGCTATGACCTCTCCCGCAGAACTTCAACTTTACATTCGTGTTTTCTTTCCGGGTCTTCCTTTTGATAGGCAATCCCAACGGCAATCACCCGTTCGGTATACTCCGGCTTCTCTCCCATTTTCCCTTCGAATCGGAGCTCGTACTGCTTCACCTTTATCTGCCGCAGCGCTTCTTCGGCAGTGTGATTGACCTTTAATTCTATAATTCATCGCCTCTTCATTTGCCAGCTTATTAGCAGCTTCTGTTCCGATCAATCTCCTCCCGATAGTCTCCCTCGTTCTGAAACAAATAATCCAAAGCATCTATAATGTTCCGGATACAATGGAACTGAGATTTCGTTTACCTCTTTTGCTAGAAATTCATTTTATCTGTAAACTCTTTTACAGTTTCCATGATAGCAGGATATGTAATCTCTCTTGCATATAAATTTTGTGCCTGATACCTTTTCCATAAATCCTGCAGAACGGTTGATTCTTCCAATGCCAGCAGAATCCGTTTCGTGTCCTGCAGAACAGACAAGGAATCTCTTTTCTTCGCTGTGGCAAGAACCGCCTGTTATAGAAGGTTCCAGTCTGCATTTTCCCGGTATAGCCGATACAGAAGGTGTAAATCATAAAAATCTCTTGCCCGCGTATTTCCTA
>DWYZ01000090.1 GCA_019118425.1 Candidatus Blautia faecavium
TTTCTTTTTACTACCTTTAAATCATGCAGCTCTTCTTCTAGTTTTTTAAGTCCTGCATAGGTTAGTAAGTTTTTCTTTTCTTCCATAATACCTTACTCCCTTTCAACATCCCATTTTGCCTTGGATATCAGCTCCCAGCATCCTCCTAAAGTATAAAAATGCAGAGAATCACTAGGATATTCACAATTCATGTATTATACTCAAAACTATCTCCCTTGTCAAGTACGGACACGGATTCTTCAGCGAGAAAATCAGCGCCGAGAAAATCAGGAGAAATATGTATCCAGCACAGTGCGGATCTTATCTGTCACATATCCGCTTCCGCCCCTGTCCTTTACATCCTCCACCATGGTGACAAGAAGAAGGGGATTCTCAGTCTCCTGTGCTGTATAAACAGCCAGCCATCCCAATTCTGTTCCCGTAGTATCCTCTACAGATGCCTTAATTTCCGCGGTTCCTGTCTTCCCCGCCAGCCAGATATCCTCTCTGTGAACGCCATATCCGGTTCCGTTTGGATCATTGATCACCTGCTCCATGCCTTCCGCCACTGTCTGTACTGCCTCTGTGGAAAATGCCTGCGGGAGCCACACAGATGTCCCTGGTTCTTCCTTATATAGGAGATAAGGGGTAAGCACATCGTCCTGATTTAAAAAGGCAGTATATAAAGCTGCCAAATGCACCGGATTGATCAGAATCTGGCCCTGTCCATAGCCGCTGTCCGCAAGCTGCACCTCCGACTGGATTTCCTCTGTATTCGAATACTGTGATCTGGTCATAGTGATCTCAAAAGGCAGATCCGCACCAAAACCAAGCTGCTTTAACGCCTTTGTCAGATTGTCCGCGCCAATATTCAGGGCTGCCTTTGCAAAATAAATATTGTCCGAATAGATCAGGGCATTCTTTAAAGTGACTGGTTCGTATTCATGGAGCGTCGTCACGTAATAATCTCCCCAGGATTCATCCTTCTGCCAGCTTGTCCCCTCGTTTCCGTAATCTGCCAAAGGATCTATGGCGTTACAGTCTATGCCCACAGAAGCAATGATAGGCTTAAAGACAGATCCAGGGCACCAGGTCTGACGGAAACGGTTATATAAAGGCATATTCTCATCTTCGTTCAGAGCCGTCCACTCTTCCTCTGAAAATCCCATGATAAATCCATTGTTATCATAGGACGGCGTACTCACCAGCGCGAGAACTTCTCCTGTATAGGGGTTCATAGCCACTGAACAGCTTTTATCCTCCGAGAGCTGTTCATACAAGGTCTCCTGCAGCCCGGCGTCAATCGTAAGCCGTATGTCCTCCCCGTCCTGAACGGGAGTCATAGCCAAAAGCGATTTATTATTCCCATGGGAATCTTTGATCAGAATCTTATAGCCGTTCTTCCCTCTTAATCTTTCCTCATAAAGCCCTTCCATTCCGCTTCTTCCAATGACGCTTCCGGAGGTATAGCCTTCCCCCTCATGCTCTTTCAGATCTTCGGCAGTTACACTCTGTACATAACCGACCAAATGAGCGGCCGCCTCTTTCAAAGGATATTCTCTTACCTCCACATCTGTGATCATCACACCGGGCACCTGAAGAAGCGCCTGCTCCAGACTGCCTTCTTCTGCAAAAGCTTCTCCCAGCAGCATGTCCATCACATCCGGCACACCCTCCTTAGGTATCGTCTTAATCGGTACAAAGGAGTCCTCGCTGACCCAGGATGCCGAAAGCGCTGTCTGTATGCTTTCTTCGTCTATCTTAAGCAAAGCGGCAAGCTCTTTCACAGAGTTCTCCTCCATCTTCTCCGGTACCAGCCCCACAGAAGAAGCCACTCCCTTCCCGGCAAAGACTTTTCCATTTCGGTCCAGGATCTTTCCCCTCTGCGCGCTCTCTGTGAGAACCTGCACTTTATCCTCTGGGCCAAGCTGAGGAAAAATCAGGCTGTCTTCCCATACAAGCTCATAGCCGGACTCTCCCTCCACAAAGCAGGCACTGTTCTCAAAATGAATCTCTCCCGCAATGGTATCCATCGTGCACTCATAGGGAACCACTTCTTTTTCTTTTCCGCTGTCCAAAAGCTGGATTTTTATATTCTCAGCTTCGATCCCTTCATATATATTCGCATTTCTTTCTATAAATTCTTCTTCTGTGATCCCGCCGGACTCTTCTTTGGAAATCATTTGATACATTTTTCCATATTCCTGGGAGGCAATGCAGGCCATATATTCCTGAAGAATCTCCTGAGGATCTTTCCACTGTAGCCTTTGTACCAGGGATATTCCCGCAAAGACTATCCCTCCCAGCGCTGCCGCCAGAATACAGGAAAGCAATATCTTCGCGGTTTTTCCCTTTTTTCTTGCTTTGTTTTTTCTCATGGGCCTCTCCTTTGTTTTAATCTTACATATGTAGTATTTGTATTATGCATCTTTCTTTAGGTCCTGTCAATATTTTTCTTGACCATTTCTTCCGTATATTTTATAATTAATACTACAAAAGTAAGATTAAAGGAGACATTATGGAAAAATTACCTCAGATTTCTGAAGCGGAATACGAGATCATGATAATACTCTGGACAGAATATCCCTTAAGCACCAACGAAGTATGCGACCGGGCACAAAAAAGCCATAACTGGAACCAGAAAACTATTCATACTCTCCTTTCCAGGCTGACAGCCAAGCACGTGCTTTCCTATGAACAGCGTGGACGGATGTATTATTACTATCCCCTTATTTCCCAGAAAAAGTATCTGGAGCAGGAAAATCACCTGTTCCTGAACCGTTTTTATAACGGAAAGATCGCGCCCATGCTTTCATCCCTTCTTTCCGATACGAAACTGACCGATACAGAATTAAAAGACCTGTATGATATTATAAATTCCAAAATCAAAAGTGGTGATAGCTGATGTCCTTTCCTTTTCGTTTTTTAATTTGTAATATTTTTCTGAGCCTGCTGCTGGGCTTTCTTTTGCTGCTGAAAAAAAGGCTGAATAATCATATCACCCTGCACGCTCAGTATCGTTTGTGGTATATCTTCATTTTTGCACTATTTTTGCCATTTCTGCCCTTCGGGCTGCCCGCCCCGGAAGGTTTCTTTCTCACTGTCCTGGATCTGTTCTCTCATGGAAGCGTTTCCTCACCTGACGCTTTGGGAGTAAGGGCTGCGGCAGCCCTTTCCAGTGAAGATATGCAAATACAGGATCTTTCCGCAGCCGTTTCTTCCTCAGATCCTTTGATCCATAAAATATTATGGTGGGTCTGGCTTGGGGGAATCTTCCTTACTGCAGTTTTCTTTATCCTTTCCATGATAAAAATTTATCTTCTGCGAAAGAACTCCACCCCTGTCACAGACCAGACAGAACCGGAACTTTACCGGCAGTACTGTTCCTGTATGAAGGAATTAAACCTAAAGCGCAGCGTAGCTCTTTATGCATCCTGCCGCCTTACCGCCCCGGTTTCCTACGGCTGGCTGCGTCCGAAGATCATTATTCCTTCGGATCTGGACATAGTGCTTTCCAGGGAAGACATCCGTTTTATCTTTCTTCATGAGCTTATCCATTACAAACACCGGGACTTCCTTTTAAACAGCACAGTGTGTATCCTGCAGATTCTCTACTGGTTCAATCCTTTTTTATGGTTTGGTTTTTCCAGACTGAAAAAAGACCGGGAAATCTCCTGCGACCATTCCGTCCTTCAGGCAGTAGGAAAGGAAAACTCCCTGCAGTACGGCTATACCCTCATACGGTACGCAGAGAAAATGCAGAAAAAGACTTTTTTCACTCCCCTTTCCACCCTTGGCGGTTCCAAAAGCACCATACGCCAGAGAATCTTAGAGATTGCGGATTACCGGAAGGATTCCCTCTCTAAAAAAATAAAAAGTGCAGGACTGTTCCTTTTCGTCATTGGGCTGGTCTATTGTTCCAGTCCTTTGTTTACCATTTACGCGTCTATGGACTCTTCTTTTGACCTGTCCGGCCAGGACTGGGAGACACTGGACGCCGCCTCCTTTTTCGACGGCATAGAAGGAAGTTTTGTCCTGTACGATATGCAGGAAGAAAAATATCATATTTATAACCCCGCCCTCAGCGCCCTGCGGATTTCTCCCTATTCTACCTTTAAAATATACAGCGGACTTTTTGCTCTGGAAGAAAATATAATCTCTCCAGAAGCAGATACCCTTCCATGGGACGGCACTTCTGCAGCATTTCCTGTATGGGAGAAGGAGCAGACCCTGACCTCTGCTATGAAAAATTCCGTAAACTGGTATTTCCAGCGCCTGGATGAGCAGATGGGACTTTCCGCCTTGTATCAATACTACTCCCGGATTTCCTACGGGAACTGTGATCTGTCAGGAGGTATCGAAGGCTACTGGGCCGACTCCTCCCTGAAAATCTCCGCTGCAGAGCAAGTCAGTCTTTTAGCTGGACTCCTGCAGAATCAATGGGATTTCCAGGAAAAAAATCTAGAGGCAGTTAAAAACGCCATGTTTCTCTCAGACACACCTTACGGAAAGCTCTATGGAAAAACAGGCACTGGCGCAGAAAAGGGTGACGGCGTTGGATGGTTTGTCGGTTTTTTAGAACAAGGAGATGAAATTTACTGCTTTACCGCAAATCTTCTGGGAAAAGATGCCCGAGGAGAAACCGCTTATCAGATAACGCTGGATGTCTTATCCTCCTTACTGTAAAAACAGCGGAAACTCTTTTGCCGCTGGCAAGGGTTCCGCTGTTTTACATCGTTTCGAAAAACATTCTGTGCAGCTAACGCTGATAATTTTCCAACACTGTACTATATTTCTCTTTGTTTTCTTTTGTTTTCATACATCTTCAGATCCGCCCTGTTTATTAGATCATTTATGGCATCTTCTCCTTCTCCCGCTGCTTCATATCCTACAGCGACCTGCAGCTCCTTCCTTCGCCAAAGTTTCCTCTGCTTCCGTTTCCTGTAAGGTTTCCTCTTCTTCTGTCTCTTCTTCTGGCTCAGTCTCTTGTGCTTCCTGCTCTTTTTCATCAGTCGTATTTACCACCACCGGGCTTTCGATGGTATATCCTGTATCTCCCCATCCTGTATAATGGAAACCGGAATCCTCCTCTCTTACCGAGGGCATTTCTCCCTGTGCGTCAGCCTGAAAAGGCATCCTTCCCAAAAACACACAGACGACAGCCGCAAAAAGCCAAACCGTTCCAGGAGTTTTTCTAAAAAACCAAAGGCTTCTCCTTCTTTTCTCTTCCTGTATCTGCACCCGTTCTCCTGTCAGTTTAAATAAAACAGCCTTTAGGGAGAATGCATGATCCTTACACTCACACAGCACCACGCCCCGGTATTTTTCCGCCACCCCATAAATACTGGGAAGACCGATTCCATGCCCCTTGGCATGCTTCTTTTCCGGCAGCCCTTTTTTATTAAATATCACTTCTTCTTTACAGGAGTTTTCTATATAAATCTGGATCTGTTTTTCATTTTTTATGTATACTTTTAATTGGATATAGCGTCCTGTCTCTTCCACTTCTTCACATGCATGGATGGCATTTTCCATTGCATTGGACAAAATAATGCACAAATCCAGCACCTCTACAAAAAGAGACTCCGGAAGTTCTACACTAACCCTTACCTGACAGCCCGCCTTCTCCGCTCTCGGTATCCATGCGCATAAAATAGCGTTTATCACTGTATTTTCACAATAGCGCCTGTACTCAATACTCTCCATCTGGCTGTTCAGATGCTCGATATATTTCTGAGCTTCTTCTGTCTGTTCCTGTTTTAAAAGGCTGTCCAGAACAGTAAGGTGATGGCGCATATCATGCCTGTATTTCCTTCCCTCCTGGATCTTTCTGCATATATTTTCGTATTCCTGCTTCTGCAGCTCAAGCTGCTCCTGATACATCTGCTGGTTTTCTTTTAAACTGCTTTCACTTTTTGCCACAGCTAAAAATTTAGCCATGATCAAAAATACCAGAAACATAACGAAAGACAAGGCAATATATACACCAGAATTGAAGGTACTGTTTGAAAAATAAGAAAAAAGTCCAAAAGCAAAGCTGTGACAGCTATCTGCAGACGCCAGTCCGTCTTATGGGCAGGAAAATAGATCAATAAAGCTTTGTAAAGAAATCTCTGGGTAAATAAGCAGTAAATTCCAAGGCAGATCCCGGAAGCAGTCTGAAAAATCCCTGACCCGGACAAAAGAAAGAGCCCTGCTGCTGTAGGAAGATACAGGGTCATTGGAAAAAGACTCAGATTCGTCAGCAGCTCCTGACTGTTTAAAAAAACTTCTATATTCAAAAACAAGATAAACGCTGCAAAAACGCACGCCAGAAGCGCCGTCTTCTTTACAGAAAAACGACGCTTTAAAAGTCCTGTGCACACCCCAAGAAAAGTGGCAAAAAGGATGCTTTCCGCAAGCAGCCCTGAAATTGCCGCCGTACCATTCCCCATTTTTTTCCTCTTTCTGACGCACTTGCCGCGTCACTAATGGCAGATTGGGAAGTTTACTTTTAAACCTCCGCCCTTTTGTATTTTAACCTTGTATCTTCTGTTAATCTGGCTTTATTTTATCACTCCAGACGGAACTTTTAAAGTCCCTTCTGCCTATATCTTTCCTGAGACAATGAACTGTGAGCCGCACGGTGACCAGCAGCAGCCATGCTTCCGTGCGGATCAGGAGTCACAGTCTCTCCAGCAGCTTTTCCAGCTCCTCATAGCTACCGATCTGGTTGGATTCCCTGCGAAGCGCCGCGCTGTGCCGCATACCGGCGGTATACCAGGCAACATGCTTGCGCATCTCCCGGATTCCGGTATATTCGCCCTTTACCGCGATCTGATCTCTTGTGTGGCGCAGGATCATTTCCCGCACTTCTTTCGCCGAGGGACGGGGAAGAATCTCACCTGTGGCAAAATAATGGTTCAGCTCCCGGAAAATCCATGGATTTCCCCGGACTGCCCTGCCGACCATCACCCCGTCGCATCCTGTTTCCCTGAGCATGTCCTCCGCTTTCTTGGGAGAATCCACATCCCCGTTTCCAATAACCGGAATAGAAACCGCCTCCTTTACACGCCTTATGGCATCCCAGTCCGCTTTTCCGGAATAATACTGTTCCCTGGTCCGCCCATGCACCGCAATGGCGGCCGCCCCAGCGTCCTCCGCGCGTTTGGCAATGTCTACAATATCCACCTTTTCCTTTTCAAAGCCAATGCGCACCTTTACTGTCACAGGTTTCTTTATGGCCTGGGACACACTCTTTACAATATCTGCGATCAGCCTGGGATTTTTTAAAAGGGCTGAGCCCTCCCCATTGTTCACCACCTTGGGAACCGGACAACCCATATTGATATCCAGGATATCGAAGGGACGCTCCTCAATGCTTTTCGCCACCTCTCCCATAAGCCCAGGCTCACTTCCGAAAAGCTGCAGGGAGATGGGATGCTCCACAGGGTCGATTTCCATCAGCGCCTCTGTATTTTTATTATGGAAGGAAATGGCCTTCGCGCTTACCATTTCCATGCAGATCAGTCCTGCGCCCTGCTCCTTGCACAGCCTCCGAAAAGGCAGGTCCGTGACCCCGGCCATAGGCGCCAGGACAAAAGGATTGTCTATCTGTACATCCCCGATCTTCCACTGTCCTTTCATGGCTGTCCCTCACTGTCCGCTTTTTTCTGTGTCTCCTCATCTGGAGTCTCTCCCAGGAAAAAGACCCGGTAATACATTTCCAGCGCTTCCAGAAGTTCTCTCTTTTCTGTCTGAAGCTGTTTGATCTTAAGCACGCTTCCGATCTCGTCATAGCTCATATCCGCTTCAGCCGCCTCTGTCTTAAATTGTAAATTTCCCTGTTCGTCAAACTCCAGGGTAAGAATCCCGCCTACATCTTCTGTATAAAGCACACACATGATCTGAAGCTCCTGCTTCACTGCCTCAGGCAAAGATTGAAAGTCCTGGTTAAAATAATATTTCTGCTCATATGCGCTTGCGCCGCAGAGCACGATAGTATCCTGATACATAATTTCCTCTTTCTGACACACCTTACTCACGGAGTAGGCTGCGTCAATAATGATAGATTTGAAAGTTTACTTCCAAACTTTTGTTACTGGTCACACCTTGACCACAAACGGGCAATTCGGCATTTAAAATCCGCTTCGCGAAGCCAAATTGCCTGTTGAATCACTACTGGCCCGTAACTACTCAGCAAGTGCGTGGTTCGAGTGTGACATGTATCAAACTTTTTCTTTACACATAACTGTACAGACCCCTTACAGAGACCTCTCCGGCCCGTACGCATACCGTACATCCATTATCTTTCTCCACTATAAGCCCGCCGTTTTCATTGATTCCGTGGGCAATCCCCTCATATGGCTCCCGGGAATCCAGCACCCTTACGGGCTGCTCTTTATTTGCCAGCAGGGCATCGTAGGAGTCTAAAAGCTTTTCCATGTTTTGGGTCTGCATAAATTTATCGTAATTCTCTTCAAAGCGTTCCATCATATAGGCAATCAGCTGATTTCTGTCATAAGCATGTCCTGTCTCAAGAAGCAGAGAAGTGGCTTTGTCCTGAATCTCCCGGGGAAACTCTTCTGTATTTACATTGATCCCCACGCCGATGACCACATAGCGGACCGAACTGCCTTCCAAGGCCATTTCCGTGAGAATCCCGCAGATTTTCTTCCTGGAAACAACTACGTCGTTGGGCCACTTTATAGAAACCGGGATTCCCAGCATTTCTACTGCCTGGGCGATGGAGAGGCCCATCACTAAAGTGAGCATAGGCGCGCATTCCGGAGAAAAATCCGGTTTTAAAACAAGACTCATCATCACAGAGCTTCCCTCTTCCGCCTTCCAGCTTCTTCCAAGCCTTCCCTTCCCTGCTGTCTGAAATTCTGCGACAGCCAGGGTTCCATGGGGCGCCCCTGCTTTTGCCAGATCTTTTGCCCAATTGTTGGTGGAATCTGTTTCCTGAACAAAATGGACGGTTTTGCCCGCCCATTTTGTGTGTATCAACTGTGAAATTGTACTTTGGTCATATCCTGTTTCTTTCATTATTTTTCCGGCTCCCCAAGGGTTGCTACCATTACCGCTTTAATGGTGTGCATCCTGTTTTCCGCTTCATCGAATACCTTCGACTGTTCGGATTCAAATACTTCATCCGTCACTTCCATATCAGCGATGTCGAATCTGTCTCCCATTTCTTTTCCAATGGTTGTCTTAAGATCGTGGAAGGCTGGCAGACAGTGAAGGAAGATTGCCTTTTCCCCTGCATTTTCCATGATCTTTTTTGTCACTTTATAGGGACTGAGTTCCTGGATTCTTTCTTCCCATACTTCATCAGGTTCTCCCATGGAAACCCATACATCCGTATAGATAACATCCGCACCCTTAGTTCCTTCCATGGCGTCTTCTGTGAGGGTTATGGTTCCGCCGGAAGCTTTGGCATATTCCTGGCACTGTGCCACAAGCTCTTCATTTGGGAAATATTTCTTGGTGGTGCAGGCAACGAAATGGAGTCCCAGCTTAGCGCATGCCACCATCAGAGAATTACCCATATTAAAACGGGCATCTCCCATATAAACCAGCTTGATTCCCTTAAGCTTACCGAAATGCTCACGGATGGTCAGCATGTCCGCCAGCATCTGAGTGGGATGATATTCATTGGTCAGCCCATTCCACACAGGCACTCCCGCATATTTAGCCAGCTCTTCTACAATCTCCTGGCCAAAGCCTCTGTACTCGATCCCATCGTACATTCTTCCCAAAACCCTGGCCGTATCGGCAATGCTTTCTTTTTTTCCGATCTGGGAGCCTGAAGGGTCCAGATAGGTGCTTCCCATTCCCAGGTCGTGAGCCGCCACTTCAAAGGCGCAGCGGGTTCTGGTGCTTGTCTTTTCAAAGATCAGGGCAATATTCTTTCCCTTATAATATTCGTGCAGTTCCCCTGCTTTTTTCTTTGCCTTTAATTCTGCCGAAAGATCAAGAAGATATAAGATCTCTTCCGGTGTAAAGTCTTTTAGTGTCAGGAAATTCCGTCCCTTTAAATTCATAATAAATCCTCCTCTTGTATGGTTAGATCTCTCCCCACGATCATTCTCCCTGTTTGTCTGTCACAATCTCTTTTAAGGAAGAAGCCAATCCGGCAATCCCCTGGATGTCGGAAGGAATGATGATCTTCGTAGATCTGCCGTCTGCTGCTTTCCCGAAGGCTTCCAGGCTCTTTAAGGTGAGGACAGCCTCATCTGCTCCGGCTTCCTTGATCATCCGGATTCCTTCTGCATTAGCCTTCTGTACTTTAAGGACTGCCTCCGCCTGTCCTTCCGCCTCTTTAATCATCTTCTCCTTCTGGGCTTCCGCACGAAGGATGGCTGCCTGCTTCTCTGCCTCAGCGTCCAGGATGGCGGACTGCTTTTTACCTTCTGCCACAAGGATAGTAGAACGCTTTTCACCTTCTGCGATAAGGATGGCCTCACGGCGTTCACGCTCTGCCTTCATCTGCTTCTCCATGGCGTCCTGGATGGCTGCCGGAGGAATGATATTTTTCAGCTCCACACGGTTTACCTTGATTCCCCATGGATCGGTAGCCACATCCAGAGAGGCCCGCATCTGTGTATTGATCACCTCACGGGAAGTTAAGGTTTCGTCAAGCTCCATATCACCGATGATGTTTCGAAGAGTAGTCGCGGACAGATTTTCAATCGCCATGATGGGATTTTCTACCCCGTAGGCGTACAGCTTAGGATCTGTGATCTGAAAAAACACCACCGTGTCAATCTGCATAGTTACATTATCCTTAGTGATCACAGGCTGGGGCGGGAAATCCACCACCTGCTCTTTCAGGTTCACTCTTCTGGCAACCCTTTCGATAAAGGGCACCTTAAAATGGATCCCTGTGTCCCAGGTAGTGCGATATGCGCCGAGACGCTCCAATACTATTGCATATGCCTGAGGAACAATTTTAATACAGGATGCAAGAACACATATGATCAGTATTCCGATGATAATGATAAAAATAATACCGAAAGCCATACCTTAGTCCTCCTTAAATTCTTTTACATACAACGTTACTCCATGGATTTCCCGGATCACAACAACTGTATTCTCAGGAATTTTTTCCTCATCGGAAAAGCTTCTGGCCAGCCATTCCACATCGTTTATCTTAACCTGCCCGGTCTGGGCCAGATTATCGATCTTTTGGGTCACTACCGCCTTTTTTCCAATGAGACTGTTTACATTTGTCTTTTCCAGATCTTTACTCATATATTTTACTGCCAGCGGTCTGGTAAAGATCAAAAGTATAATAGATACCGCAAGAAACAGGAGAATCTGCAGCCAGATCTCTGCGCCTAAATACGCGGCTATGGCCGCCGCCAGAGCGCCTCCCGCAAACCATATGGTGGCAAGTCCCGCCGTTATGGCCTCTACCACTAAAAAGAAAGCCAGTATCGCCAGCCAAATGATCGGTTCCATAACATTCCCCCTTTCCGGGTTATTTCCGGCGCTGACGCGCCGCTTCATACATCAGGATCCCAGCCGCCATAGCGGCATTTAGAGATTCCACTTCTCCCTCCATGGGAATACGGATCAGGCAGTCCGCCATATCTGAAGCGCTCTGGGATAAGCCGTTTCCCTCGTTTCCGATAAAAAACGCGGTACCTCCTGTATAATCCTCCTGGTCATAAAAGCTTCTGCCCTTTAAGTGAGCCGCGAAGGTACGGATCTGCCTTTCCTTAAATATGTGCTTTAATGATACCACATCTTCCACATATAAAAAAGGTATTCTGTAAATAGAGCCCATTGTCCCGCGGATTACTTTAGGGTTGGTAATGTCCACGCTGCTCCGTGTAAGAAACACGCCGCTTACTCCAGCGCCTTCGCCTGTACGGATGATCGTCCCTGCGTTTCCAGGATCCTGGAGATCCTCCAGGACCATAAGCAAAGGATCTGGCCGGCTGAAAATATCTTCTATATTATAGGAAGGTTTTTTCAGAACAGTGAGGATCCCCTGAGGTGTTTTTGTATCGCACATCTGCCGGAAGACAGGATCGGCTGTGATCTCATAGGGAAAGCAGCATACCTTATCCATCAGATCCTGATTCTTAGAAAAAGAATCTGACACATAAACTTTTTCCACCCAGGTTTTCGGAGCTTCCTCAAACATCTTCACCCCTTCCGCCACAAAGAGACCCTGCTCTCTCCTTGCTTTAGACTTCTGGTTCAGATGGATGATATTTTTCACCTGCCCATTATTCACACTGGTTATCATAAAACCGCCTCCGGTGTTCTTTATTCCCGCGAGCAATGAGCCAAATGGACATGCACGTCTGTCCATTTGGCGACTGTTGCGGGGACTCTTTATTTAGGCCCTGTACAAAAATCACCCCCGATGACCGAGGGTAATTTATAATGACTCCTGATACAGGCTTATTTTCTTGTCTGTTTCTCATGCTTGTCATAGTTATGGGAAAGGGAATTGCAGATTTCCCACTGATATTCGGAAACGCTCTTCTGCATCGCAAGCGCCTCGTTGATATCAAAGTCCACATATTCTCCGTGACGATAACCCACCACGCGGCAGCTCTTTCCCTGTACAAGAAGGTCTACTGCCATAGCTCCCATCATGGACGCATATACTCTGTCTTTACAGGTAGGGCTTCCGCCTCGCTGCATGTGGCCGAGGATAGTAGCACGGGTCTCAATGCCTGTAGCCGCCTCGATCCGTTTCGCCATAGCCTCGGAATGGCCGATACCTTCTGCGTTGATGATAATGTGATGCTTCTTTCCTAATTTACGGTTCTCGATAATATTATTAATGATCTTCTGCTCATCATAATCGTATTTCTCAGGAATCAGAACATCCTCCGCGCCGTTCGCGATTCCGCACCACAGCGCAAGGTAACCGGCATTACGTCCCATAACTTCGATAATGCTGCATCTTTCATGGGAAGTAGAAGTATCTCTTACCTTATCGATCGCTTCCATAGCTGTGTTTACCGCTGTGTCAAAGCCAATGGTGTATTCGGTACAGGCAATGTCCAGGTCGATCGTTCCGGGAACGCCGATGGTATTCACGCCTAAATTGGCAAGCTTCTGCGCTCCTGCGAAAGAACCGTCTCCGCCGATGACCACAAGTCCATCGATGCCGTGCTTGCGGCAGACTTCCGCACCTCTCTGCTGTCCTTCCGGAGTACGGAATTCCGCACATCTGGCTGTATATAAGATCGTTCCGCCCCGCTCGATCGTGTCAGAAACGTCTCTGGCAGTCATATCTATAATTTCTTCGTTTAACAATCCATTGTAACCTTTATATATACCCTTAACATTCAGGCCGCTGCTCAACCCTCTTCTGACTACGGCGCGAATAGCGGCGTTCATTCCAGGCGCATCTCCGCCACTGGTCAATACGCCGATGGTCTTAATCTTCTTTTCTGCCATATTCTTTTCCTCCATCTTATGAATCAAACTCTTTCTACACATATTCGGATATAGTGTAAAGCATTTTTAGAAGTTTTTCAATACTCTTTCCATAACTTTAACATTGGAATCTCCATATTTTTTCCTCATCTGTGCCATCCAGGAATCCTTAAGCTGCACATGATAATTAGGTGGAAGCTTTTTCATTGCCTTGACGTCTTTTAGATATACAACCACTGAATCGTTTCCAGGAGAGCTGGAAATATCCTCTAAAAGCTCCCGCTCTTTTTTCGCGTATTCTTCCCTGTCCTTAAACTGGATCCACAGCTCTCTGGGGATTTCCTCAAAGGAACGAACCTTTTCAAAGATCAGCTTGCTGGCCTTTTCATCCTCAGCGGAAACTCTTCCCTGGATAAAAACTTTTGCGTCCTCCTCCAGATTTGTCTGATTTTTTTCATAGTCTCTTGGAAAAACAACGATCTCCACTGTCCCAACCAGATCTTCCAGAGTAAAAAAGGCCATTATCTTATTATTCTTTGTATATTTTATGGTTTTATCCGTGATCATGCCACCGATTATGACTTTTTGGCCATCAAGGACTTTAGGGAGTCCGGTCTCCTCATCCGGCTGGAAATCTGTGGTTTTCGCGGAGATCATTTTTTCCATCATCCCGCTGAACCTTTCCAGAGGATGACCGCTCAGATAAATCCCAAGTACCTCTTTTTCAAAGGCTAAAATCATCTCTTTATCATATTCCTCTACTTCCGGCATGCGCAGTTCGAAATCCTTTTTCTCCTCTTCTCCCACAAAGTCAAACAGACTCATCTGTCCGGCCAGACTGTGCTTTTTTTCCTGGTTCACACTGTCCACGATCTGAGCATAGACCATCATTTTCTGCCTGCGGTTTCTGTCCAGGCAGTCCAGGGCTCCCGCTTTTATGAAATTCTCAATGGTACGCTTATTCAGCGTATCTCCCATTCTTTCGATAAAGTCCTTCAAAGAACGGAATAAACCGCCCCTTTCTCTCTCTTTTACGATCTCCTCAATGACCGGCCTGCCTATACTCTTAATAGCGGAAAGACCATAACGGATGGAACCGTTATCCACAGAAAAACCATAATCGCCGCAGTTTATATCCGGAGGAAGGATCTTAATATTCATCTGTCGGCAGACAAGGATATATTCCGCTACTTTGCTGGGCATTTCTATGACGGAGGTCATAAGCGCCGCCATAAACTCCACCGGATAGTAGTATTTTAAATATGCTGTCTGATAAGAAACTACCGCGTAAGCCGCCGCATGAGATTTATTAAAGGCATATTTCGCGAAATCTATCATATCATCGTAAATTTTATTTGCCGTTTTTTCCGGTATCCCATTGGCTATACATCCGGGTACTCCTTCTTCCGGATTCCCATAGACAAAGTTCTGCCGCTCCTTCTCCATCACAGAGGCTTTCTTTTTTGACATGGCACGGCGCACCAAGTCGCTTCGGCCTAAAGTATAACCTGCCAGGCTCCGCACGATCTGCATTACCTGTTCCTGATAAACAATACAGCCGTAGGTAGGAGCAAGGATGGGCTCAAGCTGGGGGCAGTCGTACCGGATGGTATCCGGTCGGTTCTTTCCCCGGATATACTGCGGAATAAAATCCATAGGTCCCGGCCGGTACAAAGAAATACCCGCGATCACATCCTCCAGGCTCTGGGGCTTAAGCTCCTTCATAAAGTTCTTCATCCCCGCGCTTTCCAGCTGGAATACTCCTTCCGAATGGCCGGATCCCAGGGAATTTAAAACTTTTTTATCGTCAAAATCTATTTTATCAATCTCTATTTCTCTTCCGGTATCTCTTTTGATCAGTTTTACAGCATTCTGGATCACAGTCAGAGTACGAAGCCCCAGGAAATCCATCTTTAAAAGCCCCAGCTCCTCCAGAGTGGTCATAGTAAACTGGGTGGTTATGGAACCGTCCTGGGCTCTGGACAAAGGAACATATTCATCCACATCCTTTTGGCTGATCACTACACCGGCCGCATGCATAGAGGTATGCCGGGGCAGACCCTCCAGCCGCTTGGCCATGTCGATCAGATAATGAATCTCTTCCTGCTCCTCATATGCTCTGCGAAGCTCCGGATTCATTTCCAGCGCCCGGTCGATGGTCATATTCAGCTCAGAAGGGATCATTTTCGCTATCACATCCACCTGAGAATAAGGCATGTCCAGCACACGGCCCACATCCCGGATCACGCCCCGGGCCGCCAGAGTACCGAAGGTGACAATCTGCACCACCCGATCCTTTCCATATTTTCCCACTACATAGTCGATCACTTCCTGGCGCCGTTCAAAGCAAAAGTCCACATCAATATCCGGCATGGACACGCGTTCCGGATTTAAAAAACGCTCAAAAAGGAGGTCATATTTAATAGGATCCAACTGGGTGATCCCAAGGGTATACGCCACAAGGCTTCCCGCAGCGGAGCCTCTCCCCGGTCCCACCATGATATCGTGATCTCTGGCATATTTAATAAAATCCCAGACAATCAGGAAATAGTCCACATAGCCCATATTGCGGATAGTATCCAGCTCATATTCCAGCCGTTCCCTCAGCTCCTTTGTCACAGGATCATAATTTCTTTCCAGTCCCTCGAAACAGAGCTTGTTTAAATATTCCCAGGAAGTGTATCCCTGGGGCACGTCATATTTCGGAAGCTTTGTCACCCCGAATTCTATCTCCACATGGCATCTGTCCGCGATCTTCTGGGTATTTTCCAATGCCTCCAGCGCATAGGGAAACAGCATTTCCATCTCCTTGGGAGATTTTACGTAATACTGTCCTCCTTCGTAGCGCATCCGGTCCTCGTCCGCCAGCTTCTTTCCTGTTTGCAGGCAGAGAAGGATGTCATGAGGCTGAGCATCTTCCGCCATGGTGTAGTGGACATCGTTGGTTGCCACAAGCTGTATTCCTGTCTCCTTGCTCATGCGCAAGAGCTGCTGGTTTACTGTCTGCTGGTCAGGAATCCCATGGTCCTGCATTTCCAGGAAAAAATTATCTTTTCCAAAAATATCCTGATACCGCAGCGCCGCCTCCTTAGCGTCCTCATACATGCCTCTTGTCAGGTAGCGGGCCACCTCTCCCGCCAGGCAGGCGCTTAAGGCAATGATCCCCTCATGGTATTCTCTTAAAAGCTCCAGGTCCACCCTTGGTTTATAGTAAAAGCCTTCCACAAATCCCTTGGATACGATTTTCATCAAATTGCTGTATCCCTGGTTATTTTCTGCCAGCAGCACCAGATGATAGTAGCGGTCGTCTCCGCTTCCGGCCTCCCGGTCAAAGCGGGAACCAGGAGCCACATAGACCTCGCAGCCTAAAATCGGATTGATCCCTGCTGCTTTTGCCTCCTTATAAAAATCAATAACGCCGTACATGACGCCGTGATCGGTAATGGCAGCGCTGTCCATTCCCAGCTCTTTCACTCTTGCCACATATTCTTTAATTTTATTGGAACCGTCTAAAAGACTGTATTCTGTGTGGACATGAAGATGTACAAATCCCACGTTATCTCTCCTGTTCTTTCTTATTATATATAGCCCAAAACGTTATCGTCCTTTTTATTTGTTTGCCGCGCCGGTTTTGCGGCAGGAAATCTGTTTGGCC
The DNA here is from genome assembly GCA_019118425.1 of Candidatus Blautia faecavium. Lineage (GTDB taxonomy): Bacteria > Bacillota > Clostridia > Lachnospirales > Lachnospiraceae > Blautia_A > Blautia_A faecavium. Next base: position 17,024 of record DWYZ01000090.1, read on the forward strand.
GCATGTCACGCCGTAACCGCACGGTTACGGGCCGGCATCCTTTACTTTCCAGTTTTTGTATAAATATGTCCGTCTTTGATCTCGATCTTTCCTCCCTTTAAGAGTCCTCCCACTGCACGCTTAAAGGCATTTTTACTCAGGCCAAACTCTCTCTTGATCACCTCAGGGGATGCCTTGTCATCAAAGGGAAGGATGCCTGCAAATTCCTCAAGAACCTCTAATACCATCTCTCCATCGTCCTTCATCTGCTGGTATGCTTTCTTTTTATCACTGACGTTCATTTTTCCGTCTTCTTTTACCTCTGTCACCCGCAGATCCAGGATCGTGCCCGGTCGATACTTCCCGGCTGCCTCTCTTGCGGGAAGCAGAGCCGAATATTTATCATCCACTGCAATAAAAATTCCGAACCTTTCACTTATCTCATACACACGCCCTTTTACCTGATCTCCTGTCACATAAGGCGTCCTTGTGGAAAGATAGGGATAGACCTTCATTGTGGCGCAAAGCCGGCTGCTTTTGTCCACATATAAGGCCACAAGGCATTCCTGCCCCTCATGTACCCGGGCGGTCTGCTCATGATAGGGAAGAAGAAGATCCTTTTCCAGTCCCCAGTCTAAAAAAGCGCCGATCTTTGTCACCTGCACCACCTTTAACACTCCGGTTTCTCCCACCTGGAGCCTGGGTTCTCTTGTGGTGGCGATCATTCTGTCCTGGGAATCTTTATAGATAAAGACCTCCAGGGAATCGCCCTCTTTCGTTCCAGCCGGAACCTGCTTCGCAGGGAGCAGAACCTTTTCCTTCGCCTCCCTGTCCTCTTTTTCCGCCAGATATATACCGAAATCAACAGTCTTGACTACTGTCAGAACCTGCTTTCTTCCTAACATTAACATACGATATCCTCCCGATTTCTATTCATTCTTGAATAAAATGCTATGTCTATAATCTTCTATTTTTGCCAAAAAATGCTTTGAAATTAGTATAGCACATACAAAACCTGCCCGCCAACTATATTTTGTTGGCGGGCAGGCTGCCTAAAACTATTAAATTAAGTACTTCCTAAAAAACCCTTCCATCTTATCAAAAGGAATCACATCCTTACGGTCATACAGATCCGTGTGGACCGCGCCTGGAATCAGCATCAGTTCCTTATTGCTTTTAAACGGATTATCCTTTTGCATATTAGCAAAGGCATCTCTGCTGAAATAGCAAGAATGCGCTTTTTCTCCGTGAATGATCAGGACTGCGCTGCGGATCTCATTGCTGTACTGCAGAATAGGCTGATTCAAAAAAGACATGCACCCCGTTACATTCCAGCCACCGTTAGAATTCAAAGAACGGGCATGATAGCCGCGTTTTGTTTTATAATAATCATAATAATCCTTTACGAAAAACGGCGCGTCTTCCGGAAGCGGATCTACCACGCCGCCCCCAAGAGCATAGGTTCCATTTCTGTAGTCCTTCACCCTCTGCTCATTTAAGGCTTTCCGTTTTTCATATCTAAGGTCTGACGAATCCTCCGCGTCAAAATACCCCTTTGCGTTCACCCGAGTCATATCGTACATAGTAGATGCGACTGTTGCCTTGACCCTCGTATCAAGAGCAGCCGTATTTAAGGCCATACCGCCCCATCCGCAGATACCGAGGATCCCTATTTTTGCCGGATCGACCTCTTCCTGGACGGAGAGAAAGTCTACCGCTGCCTGGAAATCTTCTGTATTAATATCAGGCGAAGCCATGTACCGAGGCTGTCCGCCGCTTTCCCCTGTAAAAGAAGGATCGAAAGCAAGAGTAAGGAATCCCCTTTTTGCCATCTCCTGTGCATAAAGACCGCTTGCCTGCTCCTTTACCGCGCCGAAAGGACCGCACACCGCAATGGCCGCCAAAGAGCCTTCTGCATTTTTAGGTTTATAAAGATCTGCCGCAAGGGTAATGCCATAGCGATTATGAAAATTTACTTTTCTATGATCCACCTTATCGCTCTTGGGAAATGTTTTGTCCCATTCTTCTGTTAAAATAAGTTTTTCTTCCATGTTCAAATCCTCCCTTTATCCGTTTTCTTCTTTCTTCATGGTATACACCATATAGTCAAGGCAATCGATCTTGTATTGATCCTGATGTAAATTTTCTAAAAGGGCTGCCCTGTGCCGCGATAAAAGACGGTACTGCTCTTCCCGCTCCTGCTTTTGGTCCAGGGATAAAAATTTCTGGATCAAAGCTTCCTCACACCCGGCGTCCGACAGATTCCTCCGTATTTTAAAAATACGATTCTCTGTGATTGCTTCCATTTACTTTGCCTCCTTGATATAACTCGTGTATACCAGCCGCAACGCCAGTAAACACATTGCTTTTACTTCCGGTACACCATCCCCAGCTGGATTTTAAAACCAATTCAAATACTTCAGGTACGCCCTTTTCATACACGAGTTATCTTATTTAAACTGATTTTATCTCCGCCGCAGCAAAATAGCAAATACTTGGTTTCTATCGTCTGATATGCTTTACAAGTATTATAGGTAATGATACAATTAACCACAATCAAACCATAAATATAAAGGAGAAAACACTCATGGAAATTCGCGTACTTCGCTATTTTCTGGCAGCTGTCAGAGAAGGAAGCATTACCGGCGCGGCAAATCATCTGCATCTGACACAGCCCACCTTGTCCCGCCAGATCCGGGAGCTGGAAGAAGAGCTGGGACAGCAGCTTCTGATACGGAAAAGCCATAGAATAGAACTCACTCCGCAGGGAGTGCTGTTTCGGAAACGAGCGGAAGAAATCATTGCCATGGTGGATAAAACAGAAGCCGAATTCTCCTCCATGGAAGATACCATAAGCGGAGACATCTATATCGGCGGAGGAGAAACACAGGCAATTCGCCAGGTAGCGGACATTATGAAAGAGCTGCGGGACAGCTATCCTGATATTCATTATCATTTATTCAGCGGAAATGCGCAGGATGTAACCGAACGGCTTGATAAAGGTCTCTTGGACTTCGGACTTCTCATCCAGCCCGCTGACATATCCAAATATGACTATCTCAACCTGCCCGCAAAAGACACCTGGGGTGTTATCATGCCTAAAAACTGCCCTCTGGCCCAAAAAGCGTTTATTGAAAAAAAAGATTTATTAGGTGTGCCCCTTATTTGTTCAAGGCAAGCCATACTGCCCCAGCAAACCGGAAATGAATTTGCAGATTGGTTTGGAGAAGATTTTGAAAAGCTGAACATCATCACTACGTTTAATCTCGTTTATAATGCATCCATTATGGTAGAGGCAGGAATTGGATACGCGGTAACTATCGACAAACTGGCAAATACCTCTAAAGACAGCGTTCTTTGCTTTCGGCCCTTAAGTCCGCAGCTGGATTCCGGATTAAACATCGTTTGGAAAAAATACCAGGTCTTTTCACCTGCAGCAGAACTGTTTTTAAAAAAATTAAAAGAAAAATTCTCAGACTAGATAAGAAACTATTCCATCAGCCGCCAGCGAGCACTCCGGGGGCTGATCCTTTTTAATCCTTAGTTTTATTTTGTACTTCCAGCAGTGATTTCACTTCCACGCCGAAAACCTGCGCAAAAATATATAATTCATAGTCCGCGACAAACCGCGTACCGCTTTCAATCCTGCTGATGCTGTCCCTCTCCATTATCACGCCATTTACCTGCAGCTTCGCGGCCAGATCACTCTGGGACATTCTGTTTTTTACTCGCATCTCACGGATCTTCTCTCCGCATACGTTCCTTTTTCCTTCATAAGAATAAATTTTCATAAATCCCCCAAATTTTCCAATATGTGTTAATTATCAACATTTTTCTTGACATTAGCATAAATCCTGGAGGAAGTTGTGCTAAAGGTCAGCATATAGATATTTTCAAAAAAATTTCACATAAATCAACCAATAATACGAGCAAACAACAGAAAAATTTGTATCAGAACATATCCGGCTAAAAAAGAAGTATTCGTCCGCAGCGCAAAAAGGCGGGCCAGTGTCCCGCCCCGTTTCTTTTTAACCTTACCCGTTCGGTTAAAAAAAAACGGAGCGTTCCACCGGTCCGCCCGGACGCAATCTCTGTCAGCAGTTTTCTGACACAGTCTTTTTATAATTATATCCTATTTATTCCCCTGTCCATAATAAGCATTAGCCCCATGCTTTCTGTAATAATGCTTATCCTGCAGTTCCTGAGGCGCTGGCTTTACATCAGGATTAATAAGCTCACAGCGGGTAGCCATCTTGGCAACCTCTTCTAATACTACTGCATTGTGGACAGCCTCATGGGCATCCTTTCCCCAGGTAAAGGGACCATGGTTTTTACACAGGACAGCGGGAACTGCCTCGTAGTCTTTATCCTTAAAATAATCCGCGATCAGCACACCTGTATTCTTCTCATATGCCTCATCGATCTCTTCTTTAGTAAGGTTCCGCACGCAGGGAACTTCTCCGTAAATATAATCCGCATGGGTGGTTCCATAGCAGGGAATAGATCTTCCTGCCTGGGCCCAGCTTGTAGCCCATGGAGAATGGGTATGTACAATCCCCCCGATATTAGGAAATGCATTATACAGTTCCACATGAGTGGCGGTGTCAGAAGAAGGATTGTATTTTCCCTCCACCTTGTTTCCTTTTAAGTCCACTACCACCATATCTTCCGGAGTCAGCTTTTCATACTCCACTCCGCTTGGCTTGATCACGAACAGGCCCTGCTCCCGGTCAATGCCGCTTACGTTTCCCCAGGTAAATGTAACAAGACCGTATTTCGGCAGATCCATATTTGCCTTATAAACTTCCTCTTTTAATTTCTCAAGCATAATTACCATTCTCCCTTCCTATTCTTTTGCGTTCTCCATAATTCCGGCCGCTAAGGACGACCTGTAATATATTTTTTTATTATACAACTTGTACGCACAAATTGCCACTTGTATATTTTTTATTTGCACACATAACCGCGCGATTACGGGCCAGTAGCTTTAAGCGGGCAATTTGGTTTCGCGAGACGAACTTCTAATACCAAATTGGTGACCAGAATTTTTTATTGACAGCCATCAAGGATAGGCCGCATCATTCCCACTGCCTGATCCAGATCTTTTTTCCATTCCGGATTTCCTGTGTACCAAAACTCAGTCACATACTTGCGGACACCCAGCTCCCAGGTTTCCCTGATCACTGCCGGAAAATCCACATGCCCTGTCCCAAAGGGCACTTCCCGAAACACACCGGGTACGGTTTCTTTTAAATGCACCGCCACTAAATGTCCTGCTCCCCTTCGAATGTCCTTAAGCACATCCGTATGATAGGAAACTGCCGCGTTGGTTATATTTCCCATATCCGGATACACTCCCAGATAGGGAGAATTTATCTGCTCCACATAGGTCATGGCTTTTTGTACTGTATTCATAAACTCTGTTTCCATGGTCTCAAAGCCCGCCGCCTTGGCAGCCTCTAATTTTTCCTTCCAGGTGAGATTTCCCGGCATGGCCTTTTCGTACAATCCTAATGTATATGCTCTCATCTTGTCCTCCATTTCTATGCCAGCAAAGGAATTTCATATCCCCAGGCTTGGCGCATCTCATCCATGATCTCCATGATCCGGATCGTCTCTGCATGGGGCATCTGGGGACATTCCAGGGCGTGCTCCTCCATTGCCTTGATACAGGCTTCTATTTCATACTCATATCCGGATATTTGCTCTGGAATGGGATAATCAGCGATTTCTATGTAATTCTTATCGTATACCTTGATGGACTGGGGATTACTTACGTTCACCACTTCCATATATCCCTTGGTTCCGGAAACACTGACCGCTCTGTTCTGCGCTCCATAGGCGCTGCACTGCATAGTGGCTGTTTTCGTACCGTCAAATACCATGGTAAAGCTATCCGTCACGTCCACTCCATCCTTTAAAACCGCAGAAGAAGAAAGGAAAGTCATATTTTCTCCAAACATCATCCGGGCGAAATTTATGAGATATACACCCAGGTCTAAAAGAGCCCCGCCTGCAAGATTAGGATCCCACAGCCGTTTCACCTGGCTAAGGTTATAGCCCAGGTTCCCCGTCATAGACACTGCCTCTCCGATCACACCGCTTTCTATAATATCCTTCATTATTTTTCTGGAAGGCATATATCTGCTCCACAGACCTTCTGTCAAAAACAAGCCTTTCTTTTCCGCCAGCTCAATGATCTCTCTTGCCTGTTCCGCATTTACGGTAAAGGCTTTTTCACATAAAACATTTTTTCCTGCTTCCAGACTCATCTTCGCGTATTTGTAATGATGAGAATGAGGCAGGGCTACATAAACCAGGTCAATATCCTCTTCCTGCAGCATTTCTTCATAAGAGCCATAAGCCTTTTTACAGCCGTATTTCTTTCCAAAGTCCTTTGCCCTGTCCAGGTCTCTCGCCGCTATGGCGTAAACTTCCATTTGGCTATCCATTTGATTGATCGTAGCTGCCATTTGGCCGGCAATGGAGCCAGCCCCCATAATTCCCATTTTTATCAAACCCAAATCCTCCTGTCTCCTTATGGGAAATCAAAAATTCCGCAAAACCTTTTAAATTGCCTTTATTCCTAAAAAAGTCTGTCTCTTAATTTTTAAAATGATCCCAGGCGCTGCTCAGTCCCTGGATCACAGCCCGGTAGGTCGCATATTTTTCTTCATAGATTTCTTTATATTCCGGACGGGGATAGATTGTCTTGGTAATCGTAACCGTTCTATTTACCGCATCCTGATAATCTGCATAGATTCCTGCCGCGATCCCCGCTGCCATGGCCGCTCCCTGGGCGCCTAATTCTTTGTCTTCGATCACATCAATAGGAATCTGCAGCGCATCGGCAAAAATCTGCACCCAAACATCAGAATTCGCGGCGCCGCCGGAAAGGCGGATACTCTTAGGCACCTCTCTGTTCCTTAAAAGCTTTTTCACATGGGTCACATGAGAAAAGACAATACCCTCGTACACTGCGCGAAGCATATGCTTTTTATTATGATAAGCGGTCAGCCCCACAAAGGTTCCCTTCGCCAGGGCATCCTCGTTGGACCCATTTAAAAACGGAAGGAAAATAATATTGTTGTCCTGGGGCTCAATGGAAGTTACCCACTCATTTGTAATGTCGTAAATGGAGCCTCCTTTTTCTTTTGCCTCGGCTTTTTCATAGCTCATCAGGTTTCGGATGAACCATTCCATATTTCCGGCGGAGGTAGGGCTGCTTTCCTCGATCAAATAATAACCTGGAATGCAGAACATGGAATTCAGATCTACCGTACCGTTTGTCACAGGCTCTTTCCTGATAAATTCATTGATGCTCCAGGTTCCCGCGACCATGCACATCTGCTCTTCATCGCACAGGCCGGAGGCGATCCCGCAGGCATCCACGTCAAACATCCCCGCCGCCACGGGAATCCCTTCCGGAAGCAAAGTCTTTTCACTTGCCTCTTTTGTAATATATCCGCAGATATCTGCTGAGTAACGAAGCGGCGGCAGCTTATCATAGCATTCCTCCAGCCCGAATAGAGCCATCAGCTCTTTGTCATGCTGCTTCGTGGTCATATTTACAAAGTTGGAGCCGGAACAGTCTGTATATTCACTGTAGGCCTCCCCGGTAAGCATGTACCGTATATAATCCTTAACGGCAAAAATATACTTGGTGCGCTCCAGCACCTTGGGGTCGTTTTCCTTAAACCACGCCAGAAGACTTACTGGCTGTACGGCAAGGATTTCCTGAAATGTCTTTTCATATACTTTTTTATTGACGCCTTCTTTATACCATCTTTCCACCTGTGCCCAGGCCCTTGTATCTGTGGAAATGATCCCGTTATAGGACGGCTTTCCGTCATAGCCCACCATGTAAAGGCCCTTTCCATGTCCGGAGAAGGATACGCCGGCAATGTCTTTCGGATCGATCCCGCTTTTTTCTATGGATTCCCGAATCGCCTGCGCGTTTACCTCCCACAGCTCATTCATATCCCGTTCCGTATATCCTGGTTTAGGGGTGATCGTCACCGTAGGCACGCTGGCTACAGAAATCTGTTTGCCGTCCTCGTCAAAAATTGCCGCCTTAGAAAAAGTTCCCCCGTTGTCAATTCCCAATAAATACCTAAAACTTCCCACACTGATACGGTGTATTGAACCTTGAAAATTCAATATTTCAGCCAATAAAAAAGGCATAAACCTGTCCCGTTTAGTATAATGGAATTGACGAAAAACCATCTATACAAAGGAGATTTATGCCATGTCCAGTATACCACAAAACTATTGCGATGAGAACGAGTTAATTGATTGTGTTCAGAGATTTTTTTCCAGGCATCATGTCGGCAAGCTTCTCGCCAAATGCAATGGGATGAAAGAAAAAGGTGTTTCACCTGTTTCTCTGCTCCGCTACAAGCTCAGCAACATTTTTGTCGGAAGAAGCATGTATATGCAGCAACGAACTGGCTCTTTTAAGGAAGATTTTTCAAAGAACACTTTTTATCGGTTCCTAAATTCGGCAAAAACAAACTGGCTCCGTTTTACTTCTCTTCTGGCTGCTGATATCGTCAATAATGATCTCAAAGATCTAACGGACGATAGCAGGAAAAATGTGTTCATCGTTGATGACAGCCTTTTTAGTCGAACCAGCTGCAAGAAAACAGAACTGGGATCAAAAGTATTCGACCACACCGATATGCATTTCAAAAAAGGGTTTCGGATGCTTACATTAAGCTGGAGTGACGGAAACACACTGATTCCGGTAAACAGCTGTCTGTTAGCATCTGCAAAAGAAGCAAATATTATCGGTCCGGTAAAGAACTTTGATAACAGAACCATTGCAGGAAAAAGGCGCAAGCTTGCCCAGACAAAAGCACCTGAAGCAATGATGACCTTGTTGGATACTGCCCTCAGTGCAGGACTAAAGGCTGATTATGTCCTTTTTGATTCCTGGTTTTCCAACCCGGCACAGATCACAGCCATCCATTCAAAGGGGATGGCTGTGATCGCTATGATCAAGAAAAGCAGCCGCATCAAGTATTCATACTGTGGTGAACAGCTGAATATCAAAGAGATCTATTCCAGGAACAAAAAACGCCGTGGCAGATCAAAGTATCTGCTTTCTGTTGACGTCATGGCAGGAAAAGAGAATCCTATTCCGGCGAAAATCGTTTGCGTAAGGAATAAAGCAAATCGCAAGGACTGGCTTGCTTTTATCTGTACAGATACGACCCTTTCCGAAGAAGAGATTATCCGTGTTTATGGAAAGCGCTGGCAGATTGAGGTTTTCTTCAAGACCTGCAAATCTATGCTGAA
>DWYZ01000091.1 GCA_019118425.1 Candidatus Blautia faecavium
AGCATTGACGACAACGAACAAGAAAATCTTATAAGAGACCAGGAGAGAAAAACGCAAGCCAGAGAAGAAGTTCCCCAAGAGTTTGGAGAGACAGTGGTATTGTCTGCTAATGTGGAAAGAGGGCCTGCAAGTCTGGTGAGCAGAGAGCCGGGTGAGCTGGCAACGATTTATTTAAAAGATGAAATTACTGTGGTGGGAAAACTCAAGACAGCGGCAGACGCGGTGATTCCCTTGCCTACGGTCAGCAGGGTACATGCCAAAATAAGAAAGAGAGAGGATGAGTATTATTTGTGCGATTTGAATTCTAGAAACGGAACTTCTGTAAATGGAAGAATGTTAAAAAATGAAGAAGAATATCTGCTTCAGGATGAGGATGAAGTGGATTTTGCCCAGGCAAGATATGTGTTTCTGAAATAAGTGAACCTCAGCATATGTGGAAAAGGTGTTCCCTTCCCAAGAAAAATCTGCTACAATATCTCAAGTCAAAAACCCCGCAGCAAGCTACGGGGCATCAAACTTGTAGCGCAGCAGAGCTCGGGGGATTTGGTCTACGCTTTGCTCCGGTCGGCGCTAAACATGTGCCGCTGGCACATAGCGCCCCTCGCGGCAGTCGCCAAATGGACATGCAAGCATGTCCGCTTGGCTCGTTGCTCGCGGGAATAAAAATTATGCAGAAAAGAGGTTGCTTGTGGAAGAATTGAAAAAAGAGCCGATGACGGCTATATTGATGCTGCTTAATATTCTTGTTTTTCTGGCGGTGGAGATTACCGGCGGTTCTACAGGAACCATGCACATGCTGGAGTGGGGAGCCGCCTATACTCCTTTTATCTTGGGAGAAGGGGAGTATTACCGGCTTTTTACCAGCATGTTCCTGCACTTTGGCATCACCCATCTTGTAAACAATATGCTGGTGCTTTTTGTGTTGGGCGGAAGGCTGGAAAGAACAGTAGGGAAAATAAAATTTTTGTGTATTTATCTTATTGGAGGGATAGCGGGAAATGTCCTTTCCTTGCTGTGGGATATGCACACAGGGGAATTCGCAGTTTCAGCGGGAGCGTCCGGCGCAGTATTTGCGGTTTTAGGGGGAATGATCTATGTGCTGATCCGAATGAAAGGGCATGTGGAGGATCTTTCTGCACGACAGATCCTGATCATGGCAGCGTTTTCTCTCTACTTTGGATTCGCAAGCGGCGGAGTGGACAACGCTGCTCATATAGGAGGACTGATAGGCGGATTTTTGGCAGTGCTGCTGGTTTTTCACCCCAGGAAAAGGGTAAATGTACTTCCCTGATCCGGGCTGCTCATAACGGTGAGAGTACCGTTATGGGCTTCTATGATCTGACGGGTAATGGCAAGCCCCAGTCCGGTTCCATTTTTTTTATAAGTGACAAAGGGAGAGAAGATTTTTTCCTGCTGTTCTGGGGTCATGCCGCAGCCGTTATCCTGTATGGTTATTGCGATAAGTTTTTTTTCAGGGACTGTCTCAGCCCGGAAAAGGATTTTTCCCAGGGGGCCGTTTACGGCCTCCTGGGCATTGCGTAAAAGGTTAAAAAGAGCCTGGCGCAGTTTGACCGGATCGATGGGAAGTTCAGGTAAGTCTTCTGCAATCTCTTCTTTAAAATTTATTTCCAGATATTCCATGGAGGGCCTTACTGCGGAGGCAATCCTATGTAAATAGCTTTTCAGCTCTGTGCGGGTGAGCTGGATCCTGCCGGCATTATTATAATCAGAAAGTTCTTTTAACAATTCTTTGACGTATTCTACATTATCCAGAATATCCTCCCATTCTTTGTACATACTGATTTCAGGATGAGTAGACAAAAGGAGCTGCAGCTCACTGTGGATCAATGTGACTGGATTGCGGATTTCATGAGAAAATTTAGATAAGGCAAGCTGCAGTTCCTGGATTTTTTGCTCTGGAGTGGTCTGTATCGTACTCATATCATCACCTCATGGGAAGTTTATCATTTCTATTTGGTCATATCAATAAATTTCGTATTGAAAAATTCGACGAAATACTACAAAATAGAAGAAAAGAACTACCGAAAACTGAAGGAGGAGATAGAAAATGGATAATTGTATTTTTTGTAAAATCGCAAATGGTGAGATTCTGTCAGCTACGCTCTATGAGGACGAAGATTTTCGTGTGATCTTAGATTTAGGACCTGCCAGCAAAGGACACGCCCTGATCCTGCCTAAAACACATGCGGCCAATATTTATGAGCTTTCTGATGAGCTTGCAGGAAAGGCAATGATTCTTGCGAAAAAGATGGCAAAAAAACTGACAGATGCATTAAATTGCGATGGATTTAATATCGTGCAGAATAACGGTGAAGTGGCAGGACAGACGGTGTTCCACTTTCATATGCATTTGATTCCAAGATATAAAGGGGATGGAGTGGGACTTACCTGGACTCCTGGAAAGCTCAGCGATGAGGATAGGGATGATATTTTGCATAAAGTAAATAATTAGGCCCTCTTTTGTTGGAGATAGTACAAAAGATGAAAAATAATGAGGACTTTAAAAGGATTTTTGAGGAATATAAAAGATATTCTGTAAAAGTTGTCTTCAGAGTTGTAAAGGATAAAGCACTGGCAGACGATATCAGTCAGGAAGTTATGCTAAAGCTGCTGCAGATGGGCGAGAAATTGGATACCTCCAATGAACGCAAGCTGCGTTCTCTGGTATTTACCATATCTGTCCATAAAACGAGAGATTATTTCAGAAAAGCGAATGTGAAGCGGGAACAGTGTACTTTAGATGAGAATAAGACTGAGAAGAAAGCGGAAGTCAGTGCCGATCCGTTGGATATGATTCTGCGTAAAGAGAAGAAACGGTATGAAAAGTTGGTTTTGGAAAGGCTTCGGGAAGAAAAGCCAGATTACTATGACATTCTCATGCAGGTAAAGTACTATGAAAGATCGCCGGCTTCCGTTGCTGAGGAATACGGTATCAGTGTAAACGCGCTGAATAACCGGATCCTCAGAACGAAACGCTGGCTTAAGAAAGAACTGTCCAAGATTTATGATGATTTATAGGGTCAGACAGAAGCTTTCGTGCATTCTTCAATGATATCAATAATTTTCTGGATAGAATCCACATGGTTACTTTCGGACATGGCATCAATATAGGTCTGACGCTTTGCATATAATTCATGGATTGCGTCTTGCAGGGTGGATTCTGTAATTTCCTCTTCTTCTAAAACCATACTGTAGCCTTGGCGCTCAAAAGAACGTGCATTTAAGATCTGGTCTCCTCTGCTTGCTTTGGCGGAGAGTGGAATGAGCAGATTTGGCTTTTTCAGTGCGCTGATTTCGCATATGGCATTGGCGCCGGCACGGGAAATTACAATATCAGAGAGGGCAAATAAATCAGGCAGCTCTTTTTTAATATATTCATATTGTACATACCCTTCTGTGCCGGTAAGGGATTCATCCATTTTCCCTTTTCCGCACAGATGGATCACTTGAAATTCCTTTAAAAGTTCAGGCAGGATCTTGCGGATGTTTTCATTTACAGAGGCTGCGCCAAGACTTCCTCCGATAACCATAAGAACAGGCTTATCTGAAGAAAAGCCACAGAAAGCCCTTCCTGCTTCAGGATTTCCGTTCATAAGCTCCTGGCGGATAGGAGTTCCTGTGAGAATTGCTTTATCTTTCGGAAGGTTTTCCACAGTTTCGGGGAAATTACAGCATATTTTCGAAGCAGAGGAAAGGCAAAGCTTATTGGCAAGGCCGGGAGTCATGTCGGACTCATGTATAATGGCAGGAATCCGGCAGCGCTTTGCGGCGATCACTACAGGAACAGTGACAAAGCCTCCTTTGGAAAAGACTACATCGGGCTTTAACTTTTTTAAAAGCTTTTTTGCCTCACCGAAACCCTTGAGTACCCGGAAGGGGTCGCTGAAGTTTTTCAGGTCAAAGTAGCGGCGGAGTTTTCCGGAGGAGATTCCATAATAGGGAATGCCAAGCTCTTCAATAAGTTTTTTCTCAATCCCGTCATAAGAGCCGATGTAGGAAATGGAATATCCGTTTTCCTTGAGCTTAGGGATTAAAGCGATATTTGGGGTAACATGGCCAGCGGTGCCGCCGCCGGTAAGGACAATATGTTTCATAGAGATTCCTCCTGAATGATCATTTTATGCCGGAAGAAGACTTATCTGTCCTGATAAGACAGGACGAGTTCTTCTGGACATTTTTGTACACTGGCGTCCAAGGGCGCCAGTGCAGAGATATATACATAAATATGAACCTACACAGTGGAATTGTCAAGAAAAGATAGAATTCTGGGAGAAAAAAATGAATAAGAAATTTGAGGAAGACAACGAGCTGAAAAAGCTGCTGGATGAGCAGTTGATCAGAGAAGCAGAAATAATGGAAGAGGCTCTTTTTTCCGATGAAGATTTCGAAGATTACGAAATGACGGATGAGGAAGTGGAGGCTTCCTATAAGAAATTAATGGAAAGCGTGAATGACGCTGCAGAGAAAAAGACAGAACCTGTGGAGGAAGAAAAGATCATTCCCATACAGGAAAAACACGCCCATACAGGCCGGAGACTGCCTGCCATGCGAGTGGCAGGAATCGCTGTGGCCTGCATTGCGGGAGTTTTTGCTGCGAGTATGACTAGCGAAGGGAATCGGCAGTATGTGGTGGAAAGTATGCGATATCTGCTTGGTGAAGATACAAGAATAGTGGTGAGCAACGATGAACAGAATGACAAAAGTTCTTCGGATGAGTATGAAGCGATTGCAGATATAGAAGAAACATTAGGGGTGGATGTGCCGGAGTTTATGTATCGGCCGAGTGGGTTTGAATATCAAGACTATTATGTAAATAAGAAGGCAGGAAATGCATGGATTGAATATGGATATAAAGAAGCAGTAATTACATTAGATATAGATCAGAAAGGAGAAAACAGTTCTAGCAAAATAGATAGTATGCATGGCAGTGAGAAAAATACCGTTAATATAATTCGCGAAGATATAGTGGTTGATATTAGAAAAATACAAGATGAAAAAGATATTATACCCAGCTATTCTGCTCAGTGGGAAAGAAAAGGGACAATTTATTTGCTATCCGGAAAGCTGGAAAGAGATATATTTTGCAAAATTATAGAAGAAATTAGATATTAGCAGTGATAAAGATAG
>DWYZ01000092.1 GCA_019118425.1 Candidatus Blautia faecavium
AGAAACAGGCAGCCGATCCCACAGTAAAAGGCGCCTTCAATGTGCAGATACCGGACTCCTTCACTGATAATCTCCGTCTCACCGGCATTTACAAAAATAAGCATCAACTGCCGCGCTCCAATCCATACCACCGCTGAAACCAGGATCCCAAAAACTGCCGCTGTGATCACGGCACCTTTCAGTCCGGCACGTATCCTCTCTTTCTTCCCGGCCCCGTAATTTTGGGCAATAAAAGTAGAAAAAGCATTTCCAAAATCCTGCACCGGCATATAAGCAAAGGAATCAATTTTCACAGCAGCCGCAAAAGCTGCCATAACCGCCGGTCCAAAGCTGTTCACCAGCCCCTGCACCATCAGAATCCCCAGATTCATCACAGACTGTTGTACGCAGGTCAGAATAGAAAAACTGCCGATTTCCCGAATACATGCTCTATGCAGCCTTAAATGCCTGCGCTGCACCCGAAGCTTAGGAAAACGCAGCCAATAATAAACCATCAGCCCTACTCCGGATACATACTGGGCAATAACCGTTGCCTCTGCCGCACCGGCCACTCCCCGTTTCAGCCCGATTACAAACCAAAGGTCCAAAGCAATATTTAAGACAGCCGATACTCCAAGGAAAACCAGCGGCACAACAGAATTTCCCACTGACCGAAGCAAGGACGCAAAATAATTGTAAAGAAAAACAGCCGGTATCCCGCAAAAGATCACAACAAGGTATTCCCTCATCAAAGGCCATACATCTGCAGGAACTCTAAGAAATACGGAAATACCATCCAAACAGAGAAAGGCCAGAAAATTTAAAATCACTGCCAGCGCTGCGATCAGAAGAAAAGAAGTACACATGGCCTCTTTAAGCCCTTCTTCGTCCTTTTGTCCGAACCGTATGGAAAACAGTGTGCCGCTCCCCATGCAAAGCCCCAGCAAAATCGAGGTCAAAAAGGTCATCAAAGTAAAAGCAGACCCTACCGCCGCCAGCGCATCCGAGCCGATAAACTGTCCTACGATCAATGTATCCGCCACATTATAACACTGCTGCAGCAAATTGCCTAAGATCATAGGCACAGCAAAGATCAGCATAGATTTCATCACCGGTCCCTTTGTCAGATCTCCGTTCATTTCCATCTCTCCATTTCAAATCGAAAGTTATATCTTACGTTATGTAAGAATAGTAGCAAAACTGCTTCCGAAAGTCAATATAAAAAGATTGCTTTTCTCTTCTGTCTCCCTTATAATTTTTTTATCCTAAACTATCCCGCAAGGGTGTCTTAGTATACGGGCACATTCACACTGACAGTGCTCTTAGTTTGGATATAAATGTAACATTTCCAACGAAACAGTAAGACATTTACAGCGGCTTCTTAGCACATACAATGAAAACAGGAGAAGGAATATGTTTTTAGAAGGATTAGACGAATTAGACCAGAAAATCATACAAATTTTAATAGGAAACGCCCGGATCTCCTATTCTGAAATAGGAGAAAAGATCGGAATCTCCCGGGTGGCGGTCAAGGCCCGGATTTCCGCTTTAGAACAGAGGGGGATCATTGAAGAATACACCACCATCATAAATCCCCAAAAGATCAGCGGGGCTGTGTCCTGCTATTTTGAAATCGAAACACAGCCGGACACCTTTTTGCAGGCAGTAGAAATCTTAAATGAAAATGAGACCATTACCCAGATTTACCGGGTAACCGGAAAGAACCGGCTGCATGTCCACGCAGTTGCTTCCTCCAACGAAGAGATGGAAGCCCTGATCCAGCAGGTCATCGACCCTCTGCCCGGACTCCTTTCCTGCAGCTGCAACATCATCCTTTCCAGGATCAAAGATATCAAAGGACTGCGGTTATAAATCTCTTGCAAACAAAAACAATTCGGGGCAGCACCCACAAAACTCTGATGAGTTTTGCGGGGCTGTCCCGAAAATTATTTTTCTGTATTTTACTTTTATCAAGCTGAAAACATGCTTACGCCTTGGCAGCTTTACGGCCGCAGCACTGTTTATATTTCTTGCCGCTTCCGCATGGACACGGATCGTTAGGATAAACCTTGATCTCTTTGCGCTGAACCGGCTTCTTCGGTCCGGAGCTGTCCTTATTTGTTCCGGTCACCTTAGCCACCTGCTCACGCTCAATCTTCTGCTCTACGTGAACATGATACAGCATACGGACCGTATCCTCCTGAATGGCGTTGGTCATGTTATTGAACATTTCGTACGCGCTCATCTTATACTCTACTACCGGGTCTCTCTGACCGTAAGCGGCAAGTCCGATACCCTGACGAAGCATTTCCATATCGTCGATGTGATCCATCCACTTGCTGTCAATGCTCTTAAGAAGGACTACGCGCTCCAGCTCACGAAGCTGTTCCGGTTCCGGAAACTCTGCTTCTTTCGCCTCATAGAGCTTCACTGCCTCCTCTTTAAGCAGATGCTTCATCTCATTTTTCTTCTTACCCTTAACTTTTTCCTTGGTCAAAGGCTCAAGAGGAATGATAGGGAGAAGTACAGAATTAAATTCATCCACATCCCACTCATCAGAATCCACATCTTCAGAGAAACACATATCCACTGTATTATCCACAATATCTGTGATCATATTATAGATGGCATCGCGCATATTTTCTCCGTCCAGAACCTGACGGCGCTCTTTATAGATGATCTCACGCTGTTCGTTATTTACCTGGTCATAATCCAGAAGATTTTTACGGATACCAAAGTTATTAAACTCAATCTTCTCCTGTGCTTTCTCGATGGCATTAGAAAGCATCTTGTGTTCAATCTGCTCGTTTTCCGCTACGCCAAGAGAGGTAAATACCTTCATCAGACGCTCAGAACCGAACAGACGCATCAGATCGTCTTCCAGGGAGATATAGAAGCGGGATTCACCCGGGTCTCCCTGACGTCCGGAACGTCCGCGGAGCTGATTATCAATACGTCTGGACTCATGGCGCTCTGTACCGATGATCTTAAGGCCGCCTGCTTCTCTGGCCACATCGTCCAGCTTGATATCCGTACCACGTCCAGCCATGTTCGTAGCGATGGTTACAGCGCCTGCCTGTCCTGCCTGTGCTACGATCTCCGCCTCTAACTCATGAAACTTGGCATTTAAGACATTGTGAGGGATGCCCTCTCTTCTGAGCATCTTGCTTAAAAGTTCAGAGGTCTCAATGGTAATGGTACCTACCAGTACTGGCTGCTGTTTTTCATGGGCTTCTTTTACGGCATTGACAACAGCGTTGAATTTTTCTTTCTTTGTCATATAAACCGCGTCGTCCAGGTCTTTACGCTGAACCGGCTTATTGGTAGGAATCTCTACTACGTCCATTCCGTAGATATCACGGAACTCCTTCTCCTCAGTGAGGGCAGTACCGGTCATACCGCCTTTCTTTTTATATTTATTAAAGAAGTTCTGGAAGGTAATGGTGGCGAGAGTTTTGCTCTCTCTTTTTACCTTTACGTGTTCCTTCGCCTCAATAGCCTGGTGCAGACCGTCTGAATAACGGCGGCCCGGCATGATACGTCCGGTAAATTCATCTACGATAAGGATTTCATCGTCTTTTACTACATAATCCTGGTCCTTGTGCATCAGGTTATGGGCACGAAGGGCAAGGATGATGTTATGCTGGATCTCCAGATTTTCCGGATCCGCAAGGTTTTCAATGCTGAAGAATTTCTCTACCTTATGCACGCCCTGCTCTGTAAGGTTTACGATCTTATCCTTTTCATTGACAACGAAATCACCCGTTTCGATGACTTCCTCGCCCATGATGGCGGCCATCTTTGTCATCTCATGGCTCGCCTCGCCCCGCTCTAATTGCTGAGCCAGGATGTCGCAGACTTCATAAAGCTTGGTAGATTTTCCGCTCTGTCCGGAAATAATCAGCGGCGTACGGGCCTCATCGATCAATACGGAGTCCACCTCGTCGATGATACAGTAATGCAGATCTCTCTGGACAAGCTGTTCTTTATAAATTACCATGTTATCACGCAGATAATCGAAACCTAATTCGTTATTGGTGATATAGGTGATGTCACAGTTATAAGCTGCCCGGCGCTCATCCGGCTTCATCTCATTTAATACCACGCCTACGGTCAGCCCAAGGAACTCATGTACCTTTCCCATCCACTCCGCATCACGCTTTGCCAGATAGTCGTTTACGGTAACGATGTGTACGCCTTTTCCTTCCAGGGCATTTAAGTATGCCGGCAGGGTGGAAACAAGGGTTTTACCTTCACCGGTTTTCATCTCGGCGATTCGTCCCTGATGGAGGACAATACCTCCAATGATCTGAACACGGTAGTGTTCCATTCCAAGCACA
This sequence comes from Candidatus Blautia faecavium, assembly GCA_019118425.1. GTDB lineage: Bacteria > Bacillota > Clostridia > Lachnospirales > Lachnospiraceae > Blautia_A > Blautia_A faecavium. Next base: position 4,320 of record DWYZ01000092.1, read on the forward strand.
CGCTTCGCTGCCTCACGGACTGCCGCAAAGGCCTCTGGCAGGATGTCATCTAATGTGGCGCCGTCTTCCAGGCGTTTCTTGAATTCTCTGGTCTTATCTCTTAACTGTTCGTCGGTTAATTTCTGCATTTCAGGGCGCAGGTTTTCTGTTTTTTCTACCAAAGGCATGATTCTTTTCACTTCTCTTTGGCTATGCGTCCCGAATACTTTTGAAAACATACTCATGGGTTTACTCCTGTTTTATTTAATTTCTCTAAGTTAAACCGATATTTCTACCTGTTTCGCTTCTCTTTACTCGTATACGCACATTATTCTATCACTTTCCGCGCTAGAAAACAATAAATTTTTAATGAATAAACTGTGTACAGCCGCTGTTTATGCCGCTTTTCTAAAAAAACCGGAGCAGTTTCAGGTATTTCACCTGGTCCCTCTTTGAATACCGCTCCCCAAAAATCCGGAAACGGTTGTGTTCATTTTGATAAAACTTTAAAAGCGTCTCATGTTCCTCACATTCCAGGAATACAATCCCGCCGCCAATTTGGTGCTGAACACGTTCCAGAACATCAAATGCCAGATCCATCAGTTCATCCCCGCTGATCGTTTTTCCTTCCTTCCACCCATAGTTCTTCCCAAACTGGGCGATCAGGTACGCCGACACACTGTATGCCTGCGCCGTTTCTTCAAACCGCGCGTGCATAGACAGCTTTTTCTGGCTGGTTTTACTAAGCAAATTTCCCTTTATATAGGAGGGTTTATGTGTCAGCGTAAAATAAGCTAAAAGCTGCGCATGATCATCAAAAACAAGATGCGTAATTGACATTTTTTTCTTCGCAAACTCTACCGCATTGTTATGTAAGAAATTTTCAATTTCTGGATTCTGCGGGCAGGAAAAATCGGAGAGGACGCTGCCAATCTCGTCCTCTCCGACAGTTTCAAGCAAATCCAGTATATTAATAACTGTATATTCCATCACTTTTTCGGATTCCTCTTTGCCATAAATGCCCGAATTGCAGCATGATCCGTCAAAGGAGGTTTCACCGGTGAAACCGGTTCTCTTTTCGGGTCATGAGCCGAGGCATCTAATGCGGCAACGAAGTCTTCCGCTGTCTTTTTATCCGTAATGTTAAAATTCGCAAAAATACTTGATGTAGCCATAATGACACCTCCTTATTGTTCATGGTTCTTTCTTTATTTTGTCACAATATTATTCCTTGTGCAACTTTATTATATGCCATCCAGGATAAAATAGCAACACAGTGCAAAATGAATTTTTTATACCAAATCGATTCAATCGTGTCAAATTATCAAATCACTTATGACACGATTATGAGTCGATTCTTTAACAATACGCATAACTACAAGCATATTTCATCTATTCATTATTCTAACCACCAGTGAAACGATAGACTTTAAAAGAAAAACTTAAATGTCTTAATTTCAAACGGTTTTATCACAAAATCAACTCTGCTGCCTTCTGTGGCTTCTCCGCAGTCGTGTTCCAGAAGATTACAGGGCACGATCCTTTTCACCGGAAAATCTGACTCCAGGCTCACTTCATGGCGGCCGCCCCGGCACTCGTGCATCCTGATGATCAAACATTCCTCATCTTCCGCTTTTTTCACTGCGTCGATCTGAACTCCGTCAGTGGATACCCGCACAATGCGCCGAAGCTCTTCAAACCCGCCTTTTACTACCTGTGCCGGAAGGTTTAACTGATTTGCCTGTTCGATGGTTCCTCCCTGGACAACTGCGCCTGTATGCGGATACAAAGAATAAGTAAATTCATGGCTTCCCATATCTGCTTCTGTGTCAGGATATTTGGCACTTTTCAGCAGGCTGAGTTTAATTCCGTTATCTTTAATGCTGTACCCATATTTGCAGTCATTCAGAAGGCTTACCCCATATCCCTCTTCGGAAAGATCTGCCCACTTATGGCCGCATACCTCGAATCTGGCCCAATCCCAGCTGTTATTCCAATGAGTGGGACGCTCCACATGACCATACTGGATATCGTAAGTGGCCTTTGTTGAACGGATATCTGTATAAAAAGCTGTCTTTAAGAGCCGATGGTCCTCATGCCAGTCCGCCTTTGTACGGAAATCGATCCTCTTCAGATCCCGGTACAGGATCATATCCTGAATGATCACCGAATGACGGTATTTATAATGGAAACGCACAATCGTCCGCAGGCTTCCCGTTTCAATCACCTGGGCAGGCGCGTCTGCCTTGACCGTCTCCTTCTTCTGCGTATAGAAAATGTCCACGTCCCAGGCATCATACTGCACAGGCTTGTCCTCATAAACCTCCAGAACATTTCCAAGCATACCCTCTGCCAGTACATTTCGCCCAGCTTCCTTGTCGTAAAGCCCAGTAAGCTGACCATCCTGGTTCCAGAAAATGGAATAAAACGGCGTTTCCGCAGAATTTTCTGAAACAGCAAGGCTTTCCGGCAGCACTTCCTGCTTTCCTGTATGGAAAGTAATATTCTGGAACCCGAAAGGCACCGTATCTGCCAAAACAAGATATCCGTCTTTTTCTTTCTGGGAAGGAAGGACATTGCCTTTTTCATCCGTAAACATTCCCTCTGCTGTAATCGGAACGGATACCAGCTCTTTTCCTCCATAACTATTGCTGGAATAGATTCCGAAAATATTTTCCTTTTCTTTTACAAGTGTGCCAAGTACCCGTTCTTTTACTTTATCTGCACATTCCCCGGCAGCTTTATAATTCACATGGGAATCTTCATAAACTTCATGAATAGAAGAACCCGGAATAATATCGTGGAACTGATGCAAAAGGACACATTCCCAGCAATCATTAAGCTTTTCCTGC